>DAHWDR010000377.1:0-28183 GCA_027330745.1 Acetobacteraceae bacterium
CACCGCCTTGCGGCATAAACAGCATGTAGCGAGGTAAAACCATTCCGCTGGACACGGTGGCGTCCAGCGCCAGGCGCCAGTCCGTCGAAGCCGGTTTCAGCGCATAAGCCGGCACCTGCTGGGCCTGCAACGCGCGCGCCAACGCCGCGGCGAAGGTGGCCGCCGCCCGGGGAGACAACTGCGCTTCCATTGGCACCGGCACCGCCAGTCGCGGCGCCGGCGGTTGGCCGAGCCGCAATGCGGTCGGGCCGGGATTGCCAAGGAACGGCTGGGGGAGTTGACCACAGCCGGCCAGTGCCAGGACGAGTCCCAGAACCAGGCCGGCACGCTGCGAAAGGCTCATGGCGCGATCGAGAGGCGCCGCCGGATCGCGCCGGTTAGTCCGCGGCCAGTGCCATCTGCCGGCGCATGATCGCCTTGCCGGCGTGGTCCTCCACCGCCTCGGCCACGGCATCCGCGTGGTTGGCGAACACGTGGTCGGCACCGGCAAAGATCCGGTAATCGACGGTTACGCCCTTCTGCGTATTCAGCTTTTCGACCAGCTTCTTGACCGAAGGCTCCGGCACCAGCTCATCGGCGTCGCCATGGATCATCAGCCCGCCACACGGGCAGGGGGCGAGAAAGCCGAAATCGTAGTGGCTCGCGGGCGCGGCGACGCTGACCCAGCCGGAGATTTCCGGCCGGCGCATCAACACCTGCATCCCCACGAAGGCGCCGAATGAATACCCAGCGATCCACAGCCCGCCGGCGCCCGGATTGACCGCCTGCATCCAGTCGAGCGCGGCAGCTGCGTCCCCGATCTCACCGATGCCGCCGTCATACCGGCCCTGGCTGCGGCCGACGCCGCGGAAATTGAACCGCATCACCGAGCAGCCCAGGCGTTGGAACGCCTGGAACATCGCGTAGGTGATCCGGTTATTCATGGTCCCGCCGTGCAGCGGATGCGGATGCAGCACCAGGGCCACGGGCGCGCCGCGCTCCTTGCTGTGATGGTAGCGACCCTCAAGCCGTCCGTCTGGACCGGCAAACATGACTTCAGGCATGGCGTCCCGAATTCCGATTCTTGTCAGTGGCCCGGTCGCGTCCGCACGAATCCCCCTGATCCGCGCCGCACCGGTGCTGGTAGATACCGCCGGACCGGGCGGGCAGGCCCGTTGGCTGGCGGCGTCGATCGACATGCGTAGGCCCATGGCAGATAGGCACCTTCTCCCCCTGATACCATACGCACCACCGGGATTGTTGACTCCCCCGGTCGGGAATTATACTCTCACGACGAACTCAACCCATAAGGATCAAGGCCGCGCGGGCCGCACTCCCCTCAGCCCACAACCGGGAGTATAAGCGCACCCGCTCGCCAGTGCATAACGGAAATGTCGCATGGCTTTCATGTTTCTACGTGAGCTGATCCGAACCTATCGGGAACGTGATCCGGCCGCCCGGTCCAATCTCGAGGTCCTGCTGTGTTATCCCGGGGTTCATGCGGTGCTGTGGCACAAGCTGTCGCACGGGCTCTGGACCCGCCGGATGCGCCTGCTCGGACGGTTTTCGTCCCATATCGCGCGCTGGCTGACGGGGATCGAGATCCATCCCGCAGCCCGGCTCGGCCGCCGCCTCGTGATCGACCACGGCATGGGTGTTGTGATCGGCGAAACCGCCGAGATCGGCGATGATTGCTATATCTATCACCAGGTCACGCTGGGGGTGGCGCGCATTTCGGCCGGAAAGCGGCATCCGACCGTGGGCAACGGAGTCATCATCGGCGCCGGGGCCAAGGTGCTTGGTCCGATTCATATCGGCGATAACGCCCGGGTGGGCTCCAATGCGGTGGTGGTGGCGGATGTGCCGGCCGATACCACGGTCGTCGGCATTCCGGCCCGGCCGGTCGATCGCAAATTGCCGCGCCGGGCGCCGCAATTCGACCCGTACGGCATGCCTTGCGACGACAGCCTCGACCCGCTGCTGCACGATCTGGAAGGGTTGCGTGCCGAACTGACCGAGGTGGAAGCCCGTGTCGCCCGCCTCGCTAACGGCCAATCCCCTGGCGGCCACCCCTCTGGCGGCCACCCCTCTGGCGGCCAATCCTCGGGGCGGGAGGACGCGCGCCCGGCCACGGCCCGCTAACCCGAAAGGTCTGCCCATGCAGCTTTCCACCCGCGGACGCTATGCCGTCATGGCGATGGTCGAGCTCGCTGCGCGCGAAGCCTCCGGCGCCCCGGCGCTGTGCGGCCCAGTCTGCCTGGCCGATATCGCCGCCAGCCAGCTGCTATCGCTGTCCTATCTGGAACAGCTGTTCGCCCGGTTGCGCCGTGCCGGGCTGGTCAGCGCCGCGCGCGGCCCCGGTGGCGGCTATCGGCTGGCGCGCCCGGCCGAGACCACCACCATCGCCGAGATCGTCGCCGCCGTGGACGAACCGATTCGCGCCACCCGCTGCGAGGCGGGCGGGCCGGGCTGCATGTTGTATTCGGCGACCGAATCCGGGCCGTGCCGCACCCATGATCTGTGGGAGGAACTCGGCCAGCAGATCCGGCTGTTCCTGGAAGGCGTGACCCTGGCCGACGTGGTCGGCAACCAGGTGGCCGGCCGCGCCGGTCCGCCGCTCGCCGCGCCCGCGCTGCTGCCGGCCTGACGTCGGACGATGGCCATCTATCTGGATGCCAATGCCAGCGAACCGCTGCGCCCCCAGGCGGCGGCGGCGGTCGCGGCGGCCCTGGCCATCACGGGCAACCCCGCCTCGATCCACGGTCCCGGACGCGCCGCGCGCCGAATCCTCGAGGACGCCCGCGAAAGCCTGGCCGCCGGCCTTGGCGCGCGGCCGCGTGACGTCGTCTTCACCTCCGGGGCGACCGAGGCAAACGCGCTCGCCCTGCACGCGCTGACCGAACGGCGCCGCGTGCTGGTCGGCGCGTCCGAGCATGACTCTATCCTGGCCGCCGTCCCGGGCGCGCGCCGCCTGCCGGTCGACGCCGAGGGCATAATCCGGCTGGAGGCGCTAGCGGCGGCGCTGGCCGCCGGGCCGGCCTTCGTCGCTGTGATGGCGGCCAACAACGAAACCGGGACGATCCAGCCCCTGGCCGAGATTGCCCAGCTTTGCACCCGGCACGGCGCCTGGCTGCATGTGGACGCGGTGCAGGCGCTGGGACGGATGGCACTGGTCCCGGGGGCGCACAGTCTGGCGCTGTCAGGGCACAAGCTCGGTGGGCCGCAGGGCGCCGGGGCGCTGGTGCTGTGCGCCGCCCCGCCCGCGCCGCACCCGCTGCTCACCGGCGGCGGGCAGGAGCGCGGCTGGCGCGCCGGCACGCCCGCCTTGCCTGCGATCGCCGGATTGGCCGCCGCCGCCGCCGCCGCGCTCGCCGATCTGGCGCGCGGGACGCCGGCGCGGCTGGGCGCCTGGCGTGCGCTGATCGAACAGGCCGCCCTGGCCGCCGGGGCCGAGGTGGTCGGCGCCGGTGCGCTGCGTCTGCCCAACACCAGCTGCCTCGCCCTGCCCGGAGTGCGAGCGGACGCGCAGGTGATGGCGCTCGATCTGGCCGGTGTCGCGGTCAGCGCCGGCGCGGCGTGCTCGTCGGGCAAGATCACCCCCAGCCATGTGCTGGCGGCGATGGGCCTCGGCCCGCGCGCGGGCGAGGCGATCCGCGTCTCGCTGCCGTGGAACGCGACCGAGGCCGACATCCGCGGGTTCGCCGACGCCTATCCCGGCATCGCCGCGCGTCTGCGCGCCGCCTTGCATGGCGGCGCCCGAGCCTCTACCTCCCGGCGCGAAACGCGCCCTATGCCCGTGCCCTGACCGGAATCCCCATGCCGAAGATGGTTTTCATCGAGCGCGACGGAACCAGCCGCGAGGTCGATGCCCCGGCGGGGCTGTCGGTACTGGAGGTCGCGCATAAGCATGGCGTGGATATCGAGGGGGCGTGCGAAGGCTCGCTCGCCTGCTCCACCTGCCATGTGATCGTCGATCCGGCCTGGCTGCCGCGCCTGGCGAAGCCTACCGAGGACGAGGAAGACATGCTGGACCTGGCGTTCGGCCTGACCGAAACCTCGCGCCTTGGCTGCCAGATCGTGATCACCGACGCACTGGACGGACTGGTGGTTCGCTTGCCCGCCGGCACCCGCAATATGATGGAGAGCTGACCGCCTCCCCCCCCATGGTCGGGTTTGATCCGGCCATCCTGTCAGGAATGCCCGTCCCCCATGCGTATCGTCGCAGCTCTTTCCGGTGGTGTGGACAGCGCGGTTGCCGCGTCCCTCCTGGTCGCTGCTGGCCACGAGGTCATCGGCGTCACGCTGCAACTGTATAACCACGCCGAGGCCACCGCCCGGCGCGGTGCCTGCTGTGCCGGGGAGGACATCCATGACGCGCGCCGCGTCGCCGACCGGCTTGGTATCGCGCATTACGTGATTGACGCGGAGGCCCGCTTCCGCGACGCCGTGATCGCCGATTTTGCCGATTCCTACGCCGCCGGCGAAACCCCAGTGCCCTGCGTGCGCTGCAATCAGACGGTCAAGTTCGCCGATCTGACCGCGCTCGCCCGCGGCCTGGGCGCCGAGCGGCTGGCCACCGGGCATTACGTGCGCCGCATCGACGGCCCGGCCGGACCGGAGCTGTGGCGCGCGTGCGATGCGGCGCGGGATCAGAGCTGGTTCCTGTTCGCAACCACCGCCGAACAACTGGCATTTTGCCTGTTTCCGCTGGGCGAGATGGAAGACAAGGCCGCGGTCCGCGCAATCGCCGCGCGGCTTGGTCTGCCGGTGGCGGACAAGCCGGACAGCCAGGACATCTGCTTCGTCCCCTCCGGCGGCTATGCCGCGGTGGTGGGGCGGCTGCGGCCTGACGCGATGATGCCGGGTGAGATCGTGGGCTCGGATGGGGCGGTGCTGGGCCGGCATGAGGGGATCGCGCGCTACACCGTGGGCCAGGCGCGGCGTCTGGGGGAAGCGGTGCAGGGAGGGCAGGCCCAGGGGCACGTGGTGGTGGCGCTGGATGCGGCGCGCCGGCGCGTGGTCGTGGGACCGCGCGCGACCGGCACCACCGCGATCCGGCTGCGTGAGACCAACTGGCTGACCGCGCCGCCGCCGGAGGGCTGGCGCTGCCAGGTCAAGCTGCGCGGGCGGGATGGGTTGCGGGACGCGCTGGTATGCGCGGGGCCGGGCGGAACCGCGCGCGTGACGCTGGACGCGCCAGCGCTGCCCGCGCCGGGCCAAGCCTGCGTAGCCTATGACGGGGAGCGCGTGCTGGGCGGCGGATTCATCGTTCGCGATTCTCTCGCCGTGGCGGTGGACCCGGCCGCCTGAACCACTTCGGGGCGGGGAGTCCTGTCATCCTTCCCACGGCAGCAGCACCGTCGCCACCGCCTGCGCCGCGATACCCTCGCCCCGGCCGGTGAAACCCAGCCGCTCCGTGGTAGTGGCCTTCACCGAGACCCGTCCGGGCACCACGCCCAGCAGCCCCGCCAGCCGCGCGATCATCGCCGCGGCATGGGGGCCGATCCGCGGGCGCTCGCAGATCAAGGTCACGTCCGCATTCGCCAAAACGCCGCCGCGCGCGGCGATCTGCCCGGCCGCATGGGTCAGGAAACGGGCGCTATCGGCGTCTTTCCAGGTGGCTTCCGAGGGCGGGAAATGCCGCCCGATATCGCCCTCGGCCAGCGCGCCGTAGATCGCGTCGCACAGCGCGTGGATTCCCACATCGGCGTCCGAATGGCCCGCCAGACCGCGTTCATGCGGGACCGCGACGCCGCACAGGATCAGCGGCCGCTCGGGGCCGAAGGCGTGCACGTCGAAGCCGGTGCCGGTGCGCGGGACAAGCGTGCCCAGCAGGGTCTGTTCCAGGCGCATCCGGTCCTCGGGGTAGGTCAGCTTGATGTTGGATTCCGCGCCGGCGACGATCGCGACCGACAGGCCGGCGGCTTCCAGGATGGCGGCGTCGTCGGTGGCGCTCCCCTCGGCGGCGGCGATATGTGCGGCCAGCACCGCGGGGAAGCGGAACGCCTGCGGGGTCTGAGCGCGAAACAGGCCATCACGTGCCACCGTGGCGCTGATTCGCCCCTGGATCACGCGTTTCAGCGTATCGGCCACCGGCAGTGCCGGGATCGCGCCGTCTGCCTCCGCCAGCGCAGCCAGAAGGGCCGGGATGGTGCCCGGCGGGATCACCGGGCGGGCTCCATCGTGGATCAGCACCACGTCCGGTGCGTGCGGCGCCAGGGCGGCGAGGCCGGCGCGTACACTCGCCTGCCGCGTGGCCCCACCTGGGACCACCGGAAGATGCGCGATACCTGCCAGCGCTGCGGCGATCGGCGCGGCCTCGCCCACTGGTTGCAGCAGCGTGGCATGTTCGGCCAGGGCGCGCGCAGCGTGGCGGATCGCCGGCTGGCCGGCCAGTGGGAGGAATTGCTTCGGCGCCGCCGCGCCGAAGCGGACGCCGGAGCCGGCAGCGAGGAGCAGGGCGGCGATGCGCATCCGCCGCATGTGCGGCGCGGCGCGCGGGGCGTCAACCAGGGACCAGCAACGCGGCCAGGTCGCGCAGATCCGTCAGCGTCTCCAGCCGGTCCACCGCGGCGATCAGCGGCTCGGGGTCGATCGGGGTCGCGGCGAGCGCGCAGCAGCGGCGGAACTTGGCCAGATGTTCCTCGCGCGATAGCGGCCGGTCCGGATGGGCGCGCATCCGGGCGATGTCGGTCGCGTAGCTCCGCGCGTCGGTGAGCGAGACCGAGATCAGCTGCGGAATCAGAGCATTCGGATCCGATCCTCCATCATCGTCGGTGACCACGCGAGCGGCCAGCGCGTAGGTCGCCGGATCGGTCAGGACCGGCGCGCGGAAATCGGTTGGGTCCACGCCACCGGTCAGCAGCTGACGCGCGATTGCATAGCCCATGCAGAGCCGCGCGTAAGCCGGCGACGGGTCGGGAAGAGCCGGACGGCCGACCAGGCGGCGGATTAAGGGCGGCGCACGCACCGTCACGCTGGCGACCTGATCGGCGGTGAACCCGTGCGCGGCTTGCAAGAGCGCCACGCCCTCGATCCCGCCATGGGTGGCGCGGCCGGCCGGGTACGGCTTGTGGCTGAGTTCGGCGATGCGAAACCGCTGGCCGAGCGTGGGCCAGATCGGCGCCAGGTCCCAGCTGCCCTCGAACAGCGTCAGATAGCCATAGGGGCCGTCAATCGCGCCGAGCGGCCCAATCAATCCGACGCCGGCGAGATCGCAGGCCTCCAGCGCGGCGCGGGCGTTGCAGCCGGGTTGCAGCGGCAAAGCCAGGCTGCCTTCCACATGCGGTTGCATGGTGCCGCTGGTCTGCGCGTAGAGCAGGCCGAACGCGCTGGCCAGGGTGGGGGCGTCGAACCCGGCCAGGCGGCCGATGGCGGCGCAGGCGCCGAAACCGCCGGCGGTGGCGGGACGGAAAAAGCGCAGCCCGGCGGTGGCCGCCAGCCCCAGATTGACCGCGACATCCACGCCGGCCGCCAGCGCCAGCAGAAAGTCCCGTCCGGTCACGCCGCCGGCGCGTTCGGCATAGGCCAGGGAAGCGGGCAGCAGGGTTGCCATCGGATGCAGGACCGCTGCCTCGTGCAGGCAGTCATATTCCTGACAATGCAGCTGGAAGCCGTTGACCAGGGCAGCGGCCGGGGCGGGAAGGCGGATGGTGGTGCCCCAGATCCCGGCCTCGGTCCCGCGCCCCCAGCCGGCGGCGGCGGCGCGGACGGCGGCCGCGCCTGGGGCGGTGGCACCGGCCAGGCCCACGCCGAGACTGTCCAGCAAGAAGGTCTTGGCCCGATCGATGGCCGCCGCCGGCAGATCGGACCAGCGCAGGGCGACGACATGGCGGGCAAAACGCAGAGCCGCTTGCATCGGGGCCTCCGGGTTGGGGGCAGAATACTCCGGCAACCGGAGCCGATCGTCCATCTCGGTGCCGCAACCGGGCGCAGCCGTTCACATTCCGGCAACGCTTCGTCGCTAAGCCTCCTGCCATGCGGGTCAAGCTCTACCGGGCGGCGGACATCACGGCGGCGATGGCGCGGATCCGTGCCGAGCTTGGCGCCGAGGCACTGATCCTGTCTTCCCGTCGCGTGCCGGAGGGGGTGGAGGTAACGGCCGCCCTCGATACACCCGAGCCGCTGATTCCCGCCGCCCCCCCGGATCGCGCCAGCCTGCTGGCCTGGCACGGCGTTCCGCCACGGCTGCGAAGCGCCCTCGGCGGCACCACGCCTCTGCAGGACCTGTTGGCCGCCGCGTTCCGCTTCGCCCCACTGCCACTGGGGCCTGCCGATCCGCCGCTGCTCGCCGTCGGCCCGCCTGGCGCCGGCAAGACGCTGGCCGTCGCGCGCCTTGCCACCCGCCTGGTGCTGGCCGGTGCCACGCCCCGCGTCATCACCGCGGACGGCCAGCGCGCCGGTGCGATCGAGCAACTGGCTGCCTTCACCCGTCTGCTGAACCTGGATCTGCTGGCCGCCGCGACGCCCGAGGCGTTCGCCCGCGCGCTGACCCGCGCCCGCGCCGCGGGGGGACCGGTGCTGATCGACACGCCCGGGCTCGATCCCGGCGCCGATCCCGCGCTGCTGGCTTCCTTCGCGGCTGCTGGCACCCTGGCGCTGGTGCTCCCCGCGGGGCTGGACGCCGAGGAATCGGCCGAGCTCGCCGTTGCCTTCGCCGCCGCCGGAGCGAGCTTTCTGGTGGCCACGCGTCTCGATCTGGCCCGCCGCCTGGGAGGGATCCTTGCCGCGGCCGGGTCCGGGCTGGCGCTGGCCGAGGCGGGGGTGGGGCCGGGGGCCGCCGATGGCCTGACCAAGATGACCCCGAGCCTACTTGCCGCGCGGTTGGAAGCGAGTATCCCGGCCGCGACCCCGCAGTTGAGCCGCCCGGTCTGGCCACGGCTGCGTTCCGACTGGCCACCGCCCGCGCGACGTCCCCCTGCATCCGGCGCTCCTTCAACGGCTACCCCCTTATCGGGAAGACACGCATGAGCCTGCCCCAAGCTGCCCCGGCCGAGACCGCTCCGCGTCCGGCCGGGCGGCTGATCGCGATCGCCTCGGGCAAAGGGGGCGTCGGCAAGACCTGGTTCGCGATTACGCTCGCCCATGTGCTGGCGCGCGCCGGGCAGCGGGTCCTGCTGTTCGACGGCGATCTCGGGCTGGCGAACGTGGACATCCAGCTGGGTTTGGCACCGGTGCGCGATCTGGGCGCGCTGCTGGCCGGTCGGACCGGCCTCGCCGAGACGGTGTTGCGCTACGCCGTCGGCGGGTTTGACATTCTGCCCGGATGCGCCGGGTCCGGCGCGCTGGCGGGGCTGGACGCGGCGCAACTCGACCCGGTGGTGGCGCTGCTACGCGACGCTGCGATGTATCGGCATGTGCTGCTGGACCTTGGCGCGGGGCTGGAGGCCGGGGTACGCAGCCTGGCGGCGGCGGCGGACACGCTGCTGGTGCTTGCCACCGACGAACCCACCAGCCTGACCGATGCGTACGCGGTGCTGAAGCTGCACTGCATCGACCGGCCCCGCGGCGATGCGCGCATCGTCGTGAACCTGGCCGCCAACCCGGCCGCGGGGCAGCGCACTTATGCCACGTTGCGTAAGGCGGCGCAGGCGTTTCTCCGGCGCGACCCGCCGCTGGCGGGCGTGATCCGCCGTGACGAGCGGGTGCGCGACGCGATCCGCCGCCAGACCCCGCTGCTGGCCCGCTACCCGAACTGCGCGGCGGGAGCGGATGTGGAGCGGATCGCGGCGACGCTGGGATTGTAGCGGGGGGCGAACGCGGACGCGGTGCGCGGCCAGCCCGCTTGCCCGCGCCCCGCCCGCATGCGACCCCTTCGTCTAACCGCATCGAAGGATCCGCCATGACCCAGCTCCGCAATCCGGCCCGCGAGGCGCTCGCCGCCGGACGACTCTCGCTCGGCTTCACCGTCCGCCTGGTTCGCAGCGTGGAGGTTGCCCCCGCCATGGCCGCCGCGGGCTACGACTGGCTGTTCCTGGATTGCGAGCACGGCACGCTCGACCTCGATGCCGCGGCGCAGATCGCGGTGGCCGCGCTGTCGGCCGGTATTGCGCCGATCGTGCGCGTGCCGAACGGAGAATACGCGATGGCGACGCGGATGCTGGACAACGGCGCGATGGGGATCGTGGTGCCCCATGTCGATACCGCGGAAGAAGCCCGTGAGGTGGTTGAGAAACTGAAATACCCTCCCGTCGGCCATCGCTCCATGGGTGGCACTGGCCCGCATTACGGCCTGCGATCGCTGTCCGTCGGCGACGCCGCGGTGGCGTTGAACGCGGCCAATCTGACGGTCGTGATGTTGGAAACCCCGCGTGCGATCGAGAACGCCGACGCGATCGCCGCGGTTCCCGGCGTGGATGTGCTGCTGATCGGTTCGAATGATCTGTGCGCGGAGATGGGAATTCCCGGCCAGTTCACCCATCCGCGGCTGGAGGGCGCATACCGCAAGACCGTCGCTGCCTGCCGCGCCCACGGCAAATACCCGGGGATGGGCGGGATCTACACGGAATCCATCATGGCGACCTATATCGCGCTCGGCGCCCGCTTCATCCTGTCGGGCCAGGACGGGTCCTTCATGATGGCCGGCGCCACGTCGCGGGCGGGCGCGTTGCGGGCCATGCCGGTCGGCTAACGTGCTGTCACGGAAATGTCATCGAACTGCAATACGCACGTCGCCGCCGGGGGCTAGACCCCGCAGCACATAAGGGGACCGGATGACGGTGGACAGCGGCATCGTACAAGCGGGTAGCGTGGCGGTCACTTCCGCGACCGCGGTGCCGCCGCGCATTTCCATCCGCAACCTGGATTTCTTCTATGGCGCCACCCAGGCGCTACGGGGGATCTCTTTCGATCTGCCCGACCGGCAGGTCACCGGCATGATCGGTCCGTCCGGCTGCGGCAAATCCACCCTGCTGCGAGTGCTGAACCGGATGTACGATCTCTACCCCGGCCAGCGCGCCACCGGGGAGGTCCTGATGGATGGCCAGAACCTGATCGGCCCCGAGATCGACGCCATCGCGCTGCGCGCCCGTGTCGGCATGGTGTTCCAGAAGCCTACGCCGTTCCCGATGTCGATCCACGACAATATCGCCTTCGGCGTGCGCCTGCATGAAAAACTGTCGAAATCGCGCATGGAAGAGCGCGTCGAACAGGCGCTGACCCGGGCCGCGCTATGGGAGGAAGTGAAAGACCGCCTCGGCGCGTCGGCGCTGGGCCTGTCGGGCGGGCAGCAGCAGCGCCTGGTGATCGCGCGCACCATCGCGATCCGCCCCGAGGTGATCCTGTTCGACGAACCGACCAGCGCGCTTGACCCGATCAGCACCATGAAGATCGAGGAGCTGATCGACGAGCTGAAAGGCGAGTTCACCATCGCCCTGGTCACCCATAACATGCAGCAAGCCGCCCGCATCGCCGACCAGGTAGCGTTCTTCTATCTGGGCGAACTGGTGGAGTTCGCCTCGGCCGCGCAAATGTTCACCGCGCCACGCGAGAAGCGCACCCAGGACTACATCACCGGCCGCTTCGGCTGAGCAGAAGGACGGGCACGATGGCATCCGAACCGCAGCATGTGATCCGCAGCTTCGATCAGGAGCTGGACCGGTTGCGCGATCTGCTGAGCGAAATGGGCGGCGCGGTGGAAGCCGAGGTCGCGGGCGCGGCGCGGGCGATCCTGGAACACGACACCGCGACCGCGGCGCGGGTGGTGGAGGACGACAAGCGCGTCGATGCGCTGGAACGCGAGATCGAGGCGTTCGTGATCCGCACTCTGGCGCTGCGCCAGCCGGTGGCGGGCGATCTGCGCCGTGTCGTGGCGGCGCTGAAGATCACCGGCGATCTGGAACGGATCGGTGACTATGCCGCCAACGTGGCAAAACGCGCGATCGTGCTGGCGCAGCTGCCGGCCAGTTTCAGCCTGGCCGGTCTGGGACACATGGCCCGGCTGGTGCAGGAAAATCTGAAATCCATCATTGACGCGGTGGCCGAGGCCGATACCGAAAAGGCGGTGCGCGTCTGGCGTTCGGACCTTGCGATCGATGACATCTATAACGGCCTGTTCCGCGAACTGATCACCTACATGATGGAAGATCCCCGCAACATCACCCCCTGCACGCATCTGCTGTTCATTGCCAAGAACCTGGAACGGATCGGCGATCACGCGACCAATATCGCCGAGACGCTGTACTACGCCGTCACCGGCGAGACGCTGACCGATGCCCGCCCCAAGGGCGACACCTCGGCTTATGCCGTGGTGCGTCCGCGCGAATAGGAACCGAACATGTCCGAATCCGGCGCGGCGCGCCCGCTGGTGCTGGTGGTGGAAGACGAAGCCGCCATGGCCACCATGCTGCGCTATAATCTGGAGAAGCAGGGATTTCGCGTGGATGAAGCCACGGACGGGGAGGAGGCTTTGACCCGAATCAGCGAAACCCCCCCCGATATCGTGCTGCTCGACTGGATGCTGCCGGTGATGTCGGGGCTGGAAGTCTGCCGCCAGATCCGCCGCCGTCCTGCCACCCGTGACCTGCCGGTGATCATGGTCACGGCTCGGACCGAGGACCAGGACGCGGTGCGCGGTCTGAACACCGGCGCGGATGACTACATCACCAAGCCGTTTTCCACCGAGGCGCTGATCGCGCGGATGCGCGCCCTGTTGCGTCGCGCCGGCAGTGTACCGGCGAAATCGACGCTGACGTTCCACGATATCACGATGGATCTGGCCGCGCATCGCGTGATGCGCAACGGCCGTGCGCTGCATCTGGGGCCGACCGAGTTCCGGCTGCTGGAATATTTCCTGGCCCATCCGCGCCGCGTGTTCGCGCGCGAGGAATTGCTGGATGCCGTGTGGGGCAAGGATATCCATGTCGAACCCCGCACGGTGGATGTGCATATCCGCCGACTGCGTAAGGCGATCAACGGGACCGACGAGCTCGACGTGATCCGCACCGTGCGCGCGGCCGGCTATGCGATCGATACCGAGCCGGAGTAGAAATCCACTCCCGCCGCCTGCCCATCCCATGCTCGCCGCGCGCCCGCCGTCATGGCCGGGTGGGGCGGCGAGCGCGACCGGTGCGCCGCGCGCGTGACGCCGACCGCCGCGGTTGCTACACCCCGCATCCCACACTCCACATTCCAACTTAGGGACCACCCAGATGCGCCCCTCCGGCCGCGCCGCCGACGCCATTCGCGCGCTCACCCTCACGCCTGGCTTTGCCCGCCACGCCGAAGGATCGTGCCTGATCCGCATGGGCGAGACCGAGGTCTTGTGCGCTGCTAGCGTGGAAGGCCGGGTCCCGGGCTTCCTGCGCGGCTCCGGCCAGGGCTGGGTTACCGCCGAATACGGCATGTTGCCGCGCGCCACCCATACCCGCGGCGACCGCGAGGCCGCGCGCGGCAAGCAATCCGGCCGCACCCAGGAAATCCAGCGCCTGATCGGCCGCAGCTTGCGCGCCGTGATCGACCGCAAGGCGCTGGGCGAGATGACCATCACGCTCGATTGCGACGTGCTCAACGCCGATGGCGGCACGCGCTGCGCAGCGATCACCGGCGCCTATGTGGCGCTGGCCTTGGCGTTGCGGCATCTGCGCAAGATGAACGTGCTGGCGAAGGACCCGCTGCTGGGGCAGGTGGCCGCGATCTCCTGCGGGATCGTGGGCGGGGCCGCTGTCTGCGATCTCGACTACGCCGAGGACTCGGGCGCCGGCGCGGATGCCAATTTCGTGCTGACCGATACCGGCGGCATGATCGAGATTCAGGCTACCGCCGAGCAGGCCCCGTTCTCGGAAACCGAGTTTCTGTCGCTGCTTAACCTCGCCCGCGACGGCACCGCCGCCCTGTTCGCCGCCCAGCGTGCGGTGCTGGACGCCGCATGATCCGCCGCCTGACGCGCGGGACGCGCGTGGTCCTGGCCAGCCACAACCAGGGCAAGCTCATCGAGATCGCCGCGCTTCTGGCCCCGTTCGGGATCGACATGACCTCCGCCGGCGCCCTGGGGCTGGCGGAGCCGGACGAGACCGCGTCCGATTTCGCCGGCAACGCGCGGATCAAGGCGCTGACGGCGGCACGCGCGTCCGCGATGGTCGCACTGGCCGACGATTCCGGCTTCTCCGCCGCCGCGCTGCATGGCGCCCCCGGCGTCGTGTCCGCGCGCTGGGCCGGACCGGGCAAGGATTTCGCCCCGGCGCTGGCCCGCGTTCAGCGCGAGGTCGGGGATGGCCCCGACCGCCGCGCATGGTTCACAGCCGCGCTCTGCCTCGCCTGGCCGGACGGCGCGACCGCCACGTTCCAGGGCCGCGTGGACGGGCAACTGGCCTGGCCGCCCCGCGGCCTACACGGTTTCGGCTACGACCCGATCTTCGTGCCCGAAGGCGGGCAAGAAACCTTCGCCGAGATGGGCGTGGACGCCAAGGAAGCGATCAGCCACCGCGCCCGCGCCTTCGCCGCGTTGCGCGCTGCCTGCCTGCCCTGACTCAGGCGGCGTGCAGCAAGTCCAGCGCGGCCTCGAACACCTCCATGTTCTTGCCGAACGAGATCGCCGCCGCCTGCGCCGCCGCCACCAGATGCAGGTCGCGCCAGGGCGCGCGGGTGGCGTGGAACTCCTCGAAGGCGGCCTGGTGGTGCTTGAAGGCGTGCATTTCCGTGAAGCTGTCGTGGCAGACGATCTCGCCCAGACGGGCGAACAAAGCTGCCGGATCGTAGCCGCAGGCCACATAGTGTCGGGCCAGCGCGATTGTTTCCTTCACCTCCGGCACCGCGCGCATGGTGCCCAGATTGGTGACTTTCGACCAATCGGTCGGGGGCTGCTCGTGGATGCTGCGCGCGATTGCTTCCAGCAGCGCGGGCTGGTCGCGCGCCGGCAGGCCGGCGAGGTCGGACGCGCCCGGCGGGTCCATGCGGTACTGGGTCGATTTCACCTCCGGCCCGGTATGCCACATCAGCAGGATGCCCAGCTTGTTGCGTGGCGTGATTCCGTCCAGTCGCAGCAGATACCGGCGCAGATTGGCGCTGGTGTGCAGATGCACGTCCATCGGATTTCCGGTCAACGAGCGCAGGAATAGCCCGGCTGCGCCGATTGACAACGCCTCCCCGGCGCCTTCCAGGGATAACCCGCCTCCCAGCGCTTCGGCGAGCAGGGCAGGGACCTCGGCATAGGCATCGCAACGGCCGATGGCCTCACCGATCGCGCCGATGGTGGCGGTTTCATCGTCGCCGCTGCGCTGACGCAGCACGCGTCCGAGCAAACCGTGGCGCTCGATTAGGGCATCGATCTCCGGCACGGCGCGCTGGGTGGGGAAGCGCGCCACGTAGCGTACCGCCGGGCGCATCAGGAACGGGCGGTACTCGGTGCCGAATTGTTCCAGGGCGCGCCAGGTGAAAGCCGGGAAGATGAAATAGTGGTCGTCCACGGCGTTCTTCGGGATCGCCACGCTCAGCAGTAGGTCAAATGCCTCGATCGGTGGGATATTGGCCCATAACCACTGGAACAGATGATCCGCCTTGTTGCTCTCGCCGCGGCTGGCGGCTTTCAGAAAGGCGGCCTTGGTCGCCTCGGCGCCGCCGGCGTCCAGCGGCGTGAATTCCAGCATCGCATACGGCCCGGTCACGGGATCGTGAATATGCTTGTTGGACAGCGCGACATGTTGAAGGATCGGCAGGAAGCGCTGCTCCCCGGTCAGGCGGCGGGACAGATGCAGGATAGCGTGCAGCCCGGCCAGCGGGTGCAGCGGGCCGCCATGATGCCCGGGCGGCAGATCCGACGACCGCGCCACCGCCAGGGCCGAGGCGGTCAGCATCGTCTCGACCGGCACACCGGCTCGCAGCCGCGCGAGGGTGCTGTCGAGGATTTGATCGCGCGGGGTTTCCTCGACGAAGCGGACCAGCGGTTCGATCGAGTCTGAGAAGCGGACCGGCGTGGGCATGGCGGTTTCCTCCGGGTTTTGCCGAAGCGTCGCGCCCGCCGCCGGTCCTGTCAATGCCGGAAGTAACTTCTTCTCCCGTAACGAAATCGGAACCCGAGTCAGGCAGCGGTGCTAGGCCGCGCTTTCACCCGGTCGAACCAGGCGGCGATATGCGTGTTCGCCGGGTTCAGCTTCTGACCCACGCCGGCGCCGAAATCCAGGAAGCAGAACAGCAATATATCGGCCAGGGTGAAGCGCGCGCCGCAGATATACTCCTTCCCGCCCAGCATCGCGTCCAGCTTTGTCAGCCATCCCTGCGCGATCTGCTTCAGATCGTCGGCGGCCTGTGGGATCACGTGGATGCGGTTCTGGAACAGCTTCAACCCCTCTGCGAAGCGGAACCCCGCGGCCAGGGGTTCGACGATGTTGAGGTCCAGCCGCCGCACCCACATGCGCGTCTCGGCGCGGGATTTCGCGTCCGTGCCGATCAACGAGGCACCTGGCGAGACCTCGTCAAGATACTCGCAGATCGGGATGATCTCGGTAATCCGCCCGCCATCGTCAAGCTCCAGCATCGGCATCTGCCCGAACGGGTTCTTCGCAAGATAGGGTTCGCGCCGGTTCTCTCCGCCGCGCAGATCGACCTCCTCCAGCGGCAGCGAGATGCCGCGCTCCGCCATGAACATCCGCACCACGCGCGGGTTGGGTCCGATCGAATTATACAGTTTCATCGGTGAGTCTCCTCGGTTGCGTAGGTTCGTCGCAATTCGCGCTTGAGCAGCTTGCCCGCGGTATTGCGGGGCAGCTCCGGCACGAAGATCACCTGCTTCGGCAGTTTGTAGGGTGCCAGCTGGGCGCGCGCGTGTGCCACCAGCGCCTCGGCCTCCACCTCGTGCCCGGGGCGCAGCACCACGAACGCCGTCACGGCCTCGATCCATTTCGGGTCCGGGAGGCCGACCACCGCAACCTCGGAGATCGCCGGGTGCGAGAACAGTGCCTCCTCGACCTCGCGCGAAGCCACCAGCACGCCGCCGGTATTGATCACGTCGCGGATGCGATCAACGATATAGAGATACCCGGCATCGTCGAAATATCCCACGTCCCCGGAATGGAACCAGCCGCCGCGGAACGCCTCGGCCGTCTCCTCGGGTTTGTTCCAGTAGCCCACCAAAAGATGCGGTGAGCGATGCACGATCTCGCCATGCACGCCCGGGGCCACATCGTTCATGTCGGGGTCCACCACGCGGGTCTCCACCGAAAACGCCGGCCGGCCGCAGGACGCCGGGCGTTCGTCATGTTCCTCCGGCCGCAGCATCGTCGCCAGCGGCGCGATCTCGGTCTGTCCATAGGCATTGTACGGCCGCGCTCCGGGCAGCCGGGCGCGCAGCTCCGCCAGCACCGGTCCCGGCATGATCGACGCGCCATACACGATATGCGTCAGCGATCGCAGATCGCGGGCCGCGAAATCGGGATGCCGCAGCAGGCTGATCCACACCGTGGGCGGGGCGAAGAACGAGGTGATCCGTTCCGCCTCGATCAGGCGGAGCACCGTCCCCGGTTCCGGCGCCTCGATCAGCACGGTCCGCGTCCCGGCGATCAGCTGCGGCATGGAAAAAGCGTGCATTTGCGCGGTGTGATACAGCGGCAGGGCCGCCAGGGCACGATCCGTAACATTCATATCGAAATGATGGATCACCGCGGCATATTCGGCCAGCATCGCGCGATGCGTCATCATCGCGCCCTTCGGTGCCGCAGTGGTACCGGAGGTATAGACGATCTGCGCCAGGCTATCCTCGTTGATCGGCGCCTCGGGCGGCGGCGCGATCGCGGCGTCACGCGCTACCGCAACCAGTCCGCCCGGCGCGTCCGGGTCCAGCGGGCGCAGTATCTCGATCCGGTCCCGCACCGCGCCCAGCGCCGGCGCCAGCGCGGCGGCGGCAAACAGCGCACGCGCGCCCGATTGCTCGACGATATACGCGAGTTCCGCCCCGGTCAGCGCGTAGTTGATCGGCACATGGACGAACCCTCCGCGCAGGCAGCCCAGCCACAGCAGCAGATACGCGTCGGAATTGCGCCCGAACGCGGCCACGCGATCGCCAGCGACCAGCCCGAGCGATAGCAGATGCGCGGCCACCCGGTCCGCCGCCGCGTCCAGATCGGTGAAGCTCCACACCCGGTCGGCGAACACCAGCGCCTCGCGCGCCCGGTGCACCCGGGCGGCCCGGCGCACGGCGTCACCCACGGTGTCGCGCCGGGCGCGGGCAATCAGCGCATCGCTCACCGCGCGGCTTCCGCCTCGATCTCCACCAGCCAGTGCGGGTCGGCCAGCCCCGCCACCACCAGCAAAGTGGAAGCCGGCGCGTGGCTGTGGAACAACGCGTCGCGCGCAAGCCGATAGGCCGGGATCAGCGCGCGGTCGGTCAGGAAGGCCGTGGTCTTGACCACATCGCCGATCCCCATCCCGTGGGCAGCCAGGATGGTCTGCAAATTGGCGTAGGCCTGCGCGATCTGCGCCGCCCCGTCCGCGGCCACGCTGCCGTCCGGTGCCTGGCCCACCTGGCCCGAGATCACCAGCCGCCGATGCGGCCCCTCCACCAGCGCGGCGTGGGAATACCGGGTCGCCGGCGCGCGCACGCCCGGCGGGTTCGACGTTGTGACCACGGTCATCTGGCGGCCTCCCTGATGCTTGCGTCCAGTGTGCCGAGGGCGGACCGCGTTGACAATCGCCGCCTCGGGTCTACCGTCCGCTCCGTCCATCATCGGGAGGGGATATTGAGCGCGCTGCGTGGCAACCAGGGACCGCGGGTGAGGCCTGCCGCGCTGGCGGGAACCTACCAGACCATCACCGTCGATCCGCTGACCCCGATCATCGGTGCCGAGATCGGCGGCGTCGATCTTGCCCGTCCCAGCAATCATCAGCTGGACGAGATCCATCAGGCCCTGGCGGCTCATCAGGTGATCTTCTTCCGCGACCAGGACCTGACGCAAGCGCAGCACCTGGCGTTCGGACGTCATTTCGGCCCGCTGCACCTTCATCCCGCCGCGCCGCACGCGCCAGGCCATCCCGAGTTGATGGTGATCCACGCCGACAAGGACAGTCCGCGCGCTAATGGCGAGAACTGGCATTCGGACGTGTCCTGCGATCTCGAACCCCCACTCGGCAGCATCCTGTACATAAAAACCTGCCCGCCGCGCGGTGGCGATACGCTGTTCGCGTCCATGTATGCCGCCTACGACGCGCTGTCGGAACGGATGCAAGGCTACCTGGACGGGCTGACCGCGCTGCATGACGGCGAGCCGGTCTATCGCGGCCTATATGCGAATTACGGCGTTGCCGACAAACCGGACTATCCGCGGGCGGAGCATCCGGTGGTGCGCACCCATCCCGTGACCGGGCGTAAGGCGCTATATGTGGACCGAGGATTCACCCGGCGTATCCTGGGCATCTCGCGCGACGAAAGCGAGGGCGTGCTGCGCTATCTGTACGAACACATGGAAAACCCGCTGTTCCAGTGCCGCTTCCGCTGGCGCACCAATTCGGTGGCGTTCTGGGATAATCGCTGCGTGCAGCATCATGCGCTGTGGGATTACTGGCCGGAGACGCGCTCGGGCTTCCGCGTGACGGTGCGCGGTGAGCGCCCGGTCTGACGGGGTCGGCGCGCGTCAACCGCGCGGCAGGTTCCAGCCCCGGTAGATCGCCATCAACCGCAGGAACAGACACAACGCGGCGCCGGCGATCAGTGCTGCGTCCGCCGACAGCCCGGCCCGCTCCCCGGCTACCACCATCGCTGCCCCCAGCAACGCCGCCAGGGCGTAGATCTCCCCGCGCAGTACCGCCGGGACCTGCGCCGACAGCATATCGCGCACCATGCCGCCGCCGATGCCGGTGACCATGCCCAGCATCGCCGCCATCATCGGGTTGATGCCGTAATCCAGCGCCTTCTGTGCGCCGGCCGCGGCGAACACGCCAAGCCCAGCGGCGTCCAACGCCTGCACCGGGTGGCGCAGCCGGGCGAACAGGCTCGGCGCACGCGCGCCCACGAGCCCGGCGACAACCGCCAGCGCCACCATATGCCAACTGCGCACCGATTGCGGCGGGATCGCGCCAATCAGCAGGTCGCGCATGATCCCGCCCGCAACCGCGGTCACCACCGCCAGGACCAACACGCCGAACAGATCCATCCCGCGCCGCAGCCCGGTGGCGGCGCCGCTGAGCGCGAACACCACCGTGCCGACGTAATCCAGCACGTGCACGATGATGACGGGTGGCGGCAGAGCGGGCAGGGGAGGGCACTCCGATACGATGCCCCTCCTTACCACGGCGTGCGCGCTTTCGGGACCGAGCCCAGCGCGATAGACTGTGTCATGCTCCCCCTTCTCACGTATGACCTTCGCGACCGCGTCGCCTGGATCGGCCTCGATCGGCCCGCCAAGCGCAACGCGGTCAACGACGCGCTGTTGGCAGCACTCGCCGCCGCCATCGCCCGCGCTCAGGCCGAAGCGGGCGCGATCGTGATCCACGGCCACGGTCCCGCCTTCTGCGCCGGCCTCGATCTGGCCGAACATCAGGCGCGCGACCCCGAAGCCGTATTCCGCCACTCGCAAACCTGGCACGCCGGCCTGACTGCGCTGCGCCGCGGCCCAATCCCGGCCATTGCGGTCCTGCACGGCGCGGTAATCGGCGGCGGGCTGGAAATCGCGAGCGCCTGCCATCTGCGCGTCGCCGACGCCACCGCGTTCTTCGCTCTGCCCGAGGCCAGTCGCGGCATCTATGTCGGCGGCGGCGCGTCGGTGCATCTGGCCCGGCTGATCGGCGCGGCGCGGATGACCGATATGATGCTGACCGGCCGGGTCCTGGACGCGGCGGAAGCCGAGCGCGCCGGACTGGTTCATTATCTGGTCCCCGCCGGCGCCGCACTCGCCCGGGCTGGGGAGCTGGCGGCGCGGGTTGCCGCGCTTCCCCCGCTCGCGCTGCTCGGCATCCTGCACGCCCTGCCGCGGATTCAGGACATGAGCGAAGCCGACGGCCTGTTTGTGGAAAGCCTGACCGCCGCGTTGGCCCAAAGCGGGGCGGGCGCGCAGGATGGCCTCGCCCGTTTCCTAGACGGGCGCGCCGAACGCCTCACCAAGCCCGCGTAAGGACCCGCCATGACCGACACCGCGATCCGCCGCGTCGCCGTCATCTCCACCGGCGTGATCGGCGCCAGTTGGGCCGCGCTGTTCCTGGCTCACGGCCTGGAGGTGATCGCGACCGACCCCGCCCCGGGCGCCGAGGCCGGCCTGCGCGCCGCGATCGCCGCGCACTGGCCGGCGCTGCGCGCACTGGGCTTTGCACCGGACGCCGATCCGGGGCGGCTGCGCTTCGTCGCCTCGGCCGAGGAAGCCGCCGCCGGGGCCGATTTCGTGCAGGAGAACGGCCCCGAGGTCCTGGCCCTGAAACAGGACCTGTTCCGCCGCCTGGACGCGGCGGCACCGGCGCACGCGATCCTGGCCAGTTCCTCGTCCTCGCTGCTGATGACCGAGGTGGCGCGCGACTGCGCACATCCCGCGCGGGTGCTGCTGGGCCATCCGTTCAACCCGCCGCATTTGATCCCGCTGGTAGAGGTGGTGGGCGGCGCCCGCACCTCGGAAGACGCGATCCTCCGCGCGCTGGCGTTCTACCGCGCGCTGGGCAAGCACCCGATCCGGCTCAAGCGCGAGATACGCGGCCATGTCGCCAACCGGTTGCAGGCGGCGCTGTGGCAGGAGGCATTCCATCTGCTGGCTGAAGGCGTCGCGGATCTGGCCGAAATCGACGCCGCCATCGCGCATGGGCCGGGGCTGCGCTGGGCGTTGCTCGGGCCGTTCCTCAATCTTGATCTCTCCGGCGGGCCGGGCGGGATCGGCGCATTTTTCGGCAAGCCACTCTGGACCGCCACCGAGGGGCTGTGGGCCGAACTCGGCCGGGTGCATGTAGACCCGGCGCTGGCCGCGCGAGTCGAGGCCGGCGTGGCGGACGAACTGGCGGGCCACGACAAGGCCGCGCTGGTGCGCGCGCGGGACGCGGCGCTGATCGCGCTACTCCGGCGCAAGACCGAGGCCGGGCTGCCCTGACCGCTGCTGGCGCATACCCGCGGCGCGCCCTATAAGCCGCGCCGGTCACCCCCTTCGGAAGCACGACATGGACCTGGCCGTCTTCGACTTCACCGACGCCCGCAACCGCATGGTGGACAGCCAGATCCGCCCCAACAAGGTGACCGACCCGCGCATCCTGAGCGCGATGCGCCGCCTGCCGCGGGAGGCGTTCCTGCCCGCGGCGCTCGCTCCGCGCGCCTACGCCGATGAGGACGTGCCGCTCGGTGCGGGCCGGGTCCTGATGGCGCCGATGGCGCTGGCCCGCCTGATCCAGCTGGCCGAGCCACGCGCGGGCGAACGCGCGCTGGTGATCGCCGCCGGCCCAGGGTACGGCGCCGCGGTGCTGGCCGCTTGCGGCGCCCGAGTCACGGCGTTGGAGGATGATCCGGCCCTGCACGACCTGGCCGAGGCCGCGCTGGTGGCCCACGCCCCCGCGGTGGAGCTGCTCCGCGCCGCTCCTGCCGCCGGCTGGCCCAGCGGCGCGCCGTATGACCTGATCCTGATCGAGGGCGCGGTGGCCGCGCTTCCGGATGCGCTCGCCGCGCAGCTGCGCGCCGCGGGCGGACGGCTGGTCACGGTGCGGCAGGTTCCCGGCGGCGTCGGCCAGGCGGTGCTGGCCGAACCGAACGCGGGGCGATTGCAAGCGCGGCCGGTGTTCGACTGCGCCACCGCGGTGCTGCCCGCGTTCCGTGCCGTCCCCGGGTTCGTGTTCTGAGTTGATGAAGCGGGTTTCGCTTTGCTCCGTGGTGGCGGCCCGATAAGCCCGGGCCCATCAGGGGCCCGACTAGGGGACCGAGAATGAACCGAACGGCGGCGGGCGTGTGGTGGGGTGGCGGACTCGCGCTGGGCCTGAGCCTGCTTGCGCTCGCGCCCCTGGTCTCGAACCCGACGCCTTGGGAGAACTGGCCGCTGACGCCGGCGATCACGCTGGGGCTGGCGTTGGTCGGGGCGCTCTATCTGCGCGGCGCACGGTCGGAACCGGTCGGGCGGCGGGCAGCGTTCCTGGGCGGTCTCGCGAGCTTGTTCCTGGCGCTGCAATCTCCGCTCGCGGCGATGGCGCCGCATTCCTTCGCCTTCGACGCGCTGGCGCAGATGCTGTTGCGCACCGTCGCGCCTGCGCTGCTGATTCTGGCGCAACCCGGGGTGGCGCTGCGGGCGGGGTTGACCGGGTATTCCGTGGTGACGCCGCGGCGGTTCGCGCGGCTTGGCGGACCCGTGGTGGCGACGCTGGTGTTCGTGGGCACCGTCTATGTCTGGGCCTGGCCGGCGGCGCGCAACCTGACCCTGGTCCGGCCCGGGGCGCGGATGCTGATGGATCTGACCTTCCTGGGCAGCGGCTTGCTGTTTTTTCGCTCCTTGTTCGATTTGCGCCCCGAGCCGGACGGCCCGGGCATCGGCACCCGCCTGCTGATGGTCTGGGGCGCGGAACTGGGCAACGTGGTACTGGGCTATTATCTGACCTATATCAGCTATCCGCTGTATGCCGGTTATGCCGCGCGCGGGCTGCTGTTCGGCACCTCGCCGCTGACCAATCAGATGTATGGCGGGCAGACCTGGTGGTTGTGCGATACTGCCGCGATCGGGCTGGCGGCGATGACGGTGATTTTCCGCTGGGCGCGCGACGAGGACCGGCTACGCGGCCGGCGTCACTGGTTGGAGGATGATCCGGCGACGCGCCGCGCCCGCCAACAGGCCGCCAACCGGAAAGTGGCGCTCGGGCTGCTGGGGTTTGTGGCGATGATCCTCGGCATCATCGGCGCGAGCGTGGCAGTATACGAAGTGGGCTACCATCGCGCGGTGCGCCAAGCGCCGACAATGTCGGTGAACCAGATACCGTGAACGCGCGCCGCGCCGGTCCGCCGGCGATAGGTAGATTCCGACTCTGACGCGGCTGCCGCGGCACCGGTAACTTTGTCTTGTTTCCGTGAGGGCTTCCAGCGTTTGGGAGCGACCGATGCGGTTCGGCGAGCGCCGGCCGCTATGGCTTTGCGTGCGCGAAACAGGCAGCATGGTCGGGCCAATCCAGGTGAACCAATCCTCCGCCGCTTCCTACCAGGTCGATACCGAAATGGAAGGCGGCCAGGCCAGTCTTGCGCTGAGCAATTTGCGTGGGATCGTGATCCTGGTCGTGCTCGGGTTCCATTCTATGCTCGCCTATCTTGGCTCGCTGGGTCCGGTGCCTTTCGCGTTCGCGGTCGCGCCATACGAATGGCGGGCGTTCCCGATCGTTGACAGCCATCGCTGGTACGGATTCGATATCTTGTGCGCCTGGCAAGACGTTTATCTGATGGCGCTGATGTTCTTCCTCTCGGCGCTGTTCACCTGGCCAAGTCTTTCGCGCAAGGGAACCCGCGCGTTCCTGACCGGTCGCCTGGTTCGGCTCGGCGTGCCGTTCGTGTTTGCCGTAACAGTAGTGATCCCGCTCGCGATCTATCCGGTCTATCTCGCGACGGCGGTCCACCCCGGACCGGTCGCCTATCTGCGCGCGTTGCGGGCATTGCCGTTCTGGCCCGACGGACCGATGTGGTTCCTGTGGCAACTGCTGGTGCTGACGGCGCTGGCGGCAGGGCTGCACCGGTTCGCCCCGGGCTGGATTGCCGCACTCGGGCGCTGGTCGGTGGCAGCCGCCGCGCGCCCGGAGCGGTTGTTTGCGGTCCTGGCCGCGGTCGCGGTGCTGGCCTATGTGCCACCGGCGCTGGCATTCACCCCCTGGGCTTGGTCCGAGCACGGACCGTTCGCGCTGCAATACTGCCGCCCCGGGTTGTATGCGGTGTTCTACCTGGCCGGTCTTGGGGTCGGGGCCGGAGGGCTTGGACGCGGCCTGCTCGCGCCGGCCGGCGCGGTGGCCCGGCACTGGAACCGGTTCCTGGCCGGATCGGCGGCCGCGCTGATGCTGTGGATGGGGCTGACCGCACTCACGATGCGCGCACCGCCGGGGCCGGTGCTCGTGCAGCTCGGCGCCGATATCGCCTTTGCCCTGACCTGCACCGCCAGCTGTCTGTTCATGATCGCGGCCTGCCTGCGCTTCGCCGTGGTACGCTCCCGTGTGCTCGCCAGCCTGTCGCGCAACGCGCTGGGCATGTATGTGCTCCATTATGCAGCGGTGGTCTGGCTGCAATACGCGCTACTGGGGCTGGCGTGGTTCGCGGTTGCGAAGGCCGGCGTCGTGTTCGCCGTCACGGTGGCGCTATCCTGGGGGGCCACGATCGGCCTGCGCCGGCTGCGGCTGGGCGCGATCCTGCTCGGCGAACCGCCACCGCGGCGCTCGCCCGTTATCGCGGTGGTGCCGTTGCGGACGCACCCGTCATGTCGCTGATCCTGCGCATCGCAGCCCGCAACCTGGCGCAAGACCGGGTGCGGGGTGTGATCACGGTGGTCGGGATCGTGGTGTCGATCGTTCTGGTCACGGTGCAGCTCGGGCTCTTCCTGAGCTTCGCGCGGATGGTCACGACGATGATCGATCATGCCCCGCCGGGTTTGTGGATCGTGCCGATCGGGACGAAATGTTTCGAGGATCCCGCCTCGCTCGCCAGCCGCGCCGGCGTCCGCGCGCGCGCCGTCCCGGGCGTGGCCGCGGTGGTGCCGGTGGTGATCGGGTTTGCCGAATGGACGGTCCCGAGCGGTGGGACCACGCCAGTGTTCGTCATTGGATCAGGGAAGGGGGGTTTGCGAGCCTGGAATCTCGTCGCCGGCCACGCTCACGCGTTGCGCCAGCCGCACGCGGTGGCGGTGGATCGCACCTATTTCGCCCGTCTGGGGATCGCCGGCATCGGCGCAACCACCGAGATCGACCGGCAAGCCGCGCGGGTCGTCGCGGTCACCGGCGGCATCCGCTCGTTTACCACCACGCCTTATGTGTTTGCCACGCTCACACAGGCCCGCGCGTATATCGGAATGCCGCCCGGACAGGTCTCGTACCTCCTGGTCCGTCTTGCGCCTGGCGCCGATGCCGCGACCGTGCGCGCGCATTTGGCGGCGACTCTGCCCGGAGTTGAGGTGCTGACGTCGGCCGCGTTCGCCCGTCGTAGCCGCGATTTCTGGCTATTCGGCACCGGGGCCGGCGCGGCGCTGTTCGCCGGCGCGCTGTTGGGCGCGATCGTGGGCACGGTGATCGTCGCCCAGACGCTCTATTCCAGCACCAAGGATCATCTGGCCGAGTTCGCGATCCTGCGCGCCATCGGCTCCTCGGGGGCATATATCCAAAAGGTCATCGTCTGCCAGGCGTTGCTGAGCGCGGTCATCAGTTTCGCGCTGGCCGGGGCCATGGGCCTCGCGATCATGGCGCTGACCGCGGGAACGGCGTTGCCGATCCTGATGACGCCGCTGCTGACCGCGGGATTGTTCGGGTTGACGGTGTTGATGTGTGTCGTCTCCGCGCTTGCCGCGATCGTGCAGGTGATGCGCATGGACCCGGCGCGGATCCTTCTGCGATGAGCGGATACCTGGTGAGCGCGGAGCAGGTTGTGGCCGTCCTCGGCCGGGGGGCGGGTGCGGTACGGGCGTTGAAGGGGGTCAGCCTGGGGCTTACCGGAGGCGAACTGACCTTGCTGATGGGGCCATCGGGCAGCGGCAAGACCACGCTGCTGTCGGTGCTGGGCGGAATGCTGCGGCCGACACAGGGAACGGTGCGAGTGCTGGGTCAGGCATTGACCGATGCGGGTAACGGCGCGCTGGCGCGGATCCGGCGCGACCATATCGGCTTCGTGTTCCAGTCCTACCGGCTGTTTCCGACCCTGAGCGCGATCGACAATGTGCGCGTGACGTTGGATGTGCGCGGCGCGCCGGCCGCATGGGCGGTCGGCCGGGCACGTGACGTGCTGGCCAGCGTCGGCCTGGCGCATAAGCTGGGGGCGTTTCCGCATCAACTCAGCGGCGGGGAGCAGCAGCGCGTGGCGATCGCGCGCGCGATCGTCGGCGATGCATCGGTGATCCTGGCGGATGAGCCGACCGGATCCCTGGACAGCGAGAACGGGCAGGAGGTGATGGCGCTGCTGGCCCGGATCGCGCGCGATCCGGGCCGCGCCGTGCTGGTGGTCACGCATGACCCGCGCACGCTGCCCTTCGCCGATCGGATGGTGCGCATGGAGGACGGGCGGATCCTGGACGACGCGCCGGAATTCGGCGCAGACGTAAGGGATGCGACCTTCCGCCAGGTGGCCGATTGAGTTCGGCGGGCGTCTTCCGCTTTTGCCGCCCCGATGACCGCGCGCCCGATCCGGGCTATGACAGCGCCAACCCGGACCCAGGCAGGAAAGACCCGTCCCATGCGCGACATCGGCCATTTCATCGCCGGCCGCCCCGAACCTGGCCGCTCCGGCCGCTACGGCGACGTGTTCAACCCCGCGCTGGGCGAGATCACCGCCCGCGTTGCCCTCGCTTCCGCCGCCGAGGTCGATCACGCGGTGCGGATTGCCGCGCGTGCCTTCCCCGCCTGGGCGGCCATGCCCCCGCTCCGCCGCGCCCGGGTAATGTTCAAACTCCGCGATCTGCTGGAGCGCGACCGCGCCCGCATCTCCGCCGCCATCACCGCCGAGCACGGCAAGGTCCTGTCGGACGCGGACGGGGAAGTGCAGCGCGGCCTGGAGGTGGTGGAGTTCGCCTGCGGCATCCCGCATCTGCTCAAGGGCGAATATACCGAACAGGTCGGCACCGGGATCGATGCCTGGTCGGTCCGCCAGCCGCTTGGCGTGGTAGCCGGCATCACGCCCTTCAACTTCCCGCTGATGGTGCCGCTGTGGATGATCCCGGTGGCGCTCGCCTCCGGCAATTGCTTCATCCTGAAACCGTCCGAGAAAGACCCGTCCGCCAGCCTGATCCTGGCCGAACTTCTGGCCGAGGCCGGCCTGCCCGATGGGGTGTTCCAGGTAGTCCAGGGCGCGCGGGAAGCCGTGGAGGCTTTGATCGCGCATCCCGCGATTGCCGCGATCAGCTTCGTCGGTTCCACCGCCATCGCCGAGACGATCTGGCGCGGCGGCACGGCCGCGGGCAAGCGCGTGCAGGCGCTGGGCGGCGCGAAGAATCACCTGGTGGTGATGCCGGACGCCGATCTGGACGACGCGGCGGATGCGCTGATGGGCTCGGCTTATGGCGCGGCCGGGGAGCGTTGCATGGCGGTCTCGGTCGCGGTCGCCGTCGGGTCGGCCGGCGATGCGCTGCTGGACCGGCTGGAACCGCGCGTCCGCGCGCTCAAGATCGGC
>DAHWDR010000391.1:0-3482 GCA_027330745.1 Acetobacteraceae bacterium
TTCGACGTGGTGGTGCAGTTCCTGCGCCAGGCCGCGGGCGATGCGAACGTCATCGCGGTGAAGCAGACGCTGTATCGTACGTCGCGCGACAGCCCGATCGTGAAAGCGCTGATCGAGGCGGCCGAGGCCGGCAAGTTCGTCACCGCCGTGATCGAGCTGCGCGCCCGCTTCGATGAGGAAACCAATATCCGCCTCGCCCGCACCCTGGAAGCCGCGGGCGTGCAGGTGGTGTACGGCTTTGCCGCGTTGAAGACGCACGCGAAACTGTCGCTGGTGGTGCGGCGCGAGGGATCGCTGGTACGCTCCTACGCGCATTTCGGCACCGGCAACTATCACCCGATCACCGCGCGCATCTACGCCGATCTGTCGTTCTTCACCTGCGATCCCGGGCTGACCCGCGACGCGGCGCGGCTGTTCAACTACCTGACCGGCTATGCGCGGCCCGAGGGGATGGAGGCGATCGCGTTCTCGCCGCTCACGCTGCGCCCCGCTTTGCTGGAACTGATCGCGCGCGAGATCGCCTTCGCCCATGCCGGCCGGCCCGCCGGCATCTGGCTGAAGCTGAACAGTCTGGTGGATTCGGAGCTGATCGATGCGCTGTATCGCGCCTCCGCCGCCGGGGTGGAGGTGATGGCGGTGGTGCGCGGCATCTGCTGCCTGCGCCCCGGGGTGCCCGGCCTGTCGGACAATATCCGCGTGAAATCCATCGTCGGGCGGTTCCTGGAACACAGCCGCATCTGCGTGTTCGGCAACGGGCACAAGCTGCCCTCGCGGCTGGCGCGGGTCTATATCAGCTCCGCCGACTGGATGGAGCGCAACATGGACTGGCGCGTGGAATCCCTGGTGCCGATCACCAATCCGACGGTGCACGCGCAGGTGCTGGACCAGATCATGGTGGTGAATCTGAAGGACACGCTGCAATCCTGGGAACTGCGCGCGGATGGCACCTGGCGGCGCGTCGCGCCGGGACGCAAGCCGATTTCGGCGCATGATTATTTCATGACCAATCCGTCGCTGTCGGGCCGCGGCTCCGCGCTGCACGGCCCGTTGCTGACCGCGGCCCCGGTGCGCCGGGCGGATCGCGCGATCGAGGACTGAGATGACCAACGCAAGGCCGCGCTGCGCGGTGGTCGATCTGGGATCGAACTCGGTCCGGTTGGTCGTGTATGAGGGCCTCGGCCGCAACCCGGTCGTGATCTTCAATGAAAAGGCGGTGCTGCGCCTGGGCCGCGGCCTGCAAGCCACGGGGCGGCTGCATCCGGACGGCATGGCGCGCGCCTTGACCGTGCTCGGCCGCTACCACGCGGTGGCGCACGCGATGCACGCCGACCCGATCGAGGTGCTTGCCACCGCCGCAGTGCGCGACGCCGCCAACGGCGCCGAGTTCGTCGCCGCCCTGGGCGAACGCCTGCCGGGCGTGCCGATCCGCGTCCTGTCCGGCATCGAGGAAGCCGACTACTCCGCCCGCGGCGTGTTGTGCGGCATCCCGGACGCGGACGGGGTGCTGGCCGATATCGGCGGCGGATCGCTGGAACTGCTGCGCATCGCCGGCGGCGGGCACGAACAGGGCCGCACCCTGGGTCTCGGCGTGATCCGCCTGGCGGAACGTTCGGGCGGCGATCCCGAGGAAGCCCGCGCGATCGTCGATGAAGACCTCGGCACCGTGCCCTGGCTGGGCGAAGCCGAAGGCCGGGATCTCTATCTGGTGGGCGGCGCCTGGCGCGCGCTGGCACGGGTCCACATGGCGCAGGTCGCGTATCCGCTGCGCATGGTCCATCAATACACGATCGGGCGCGAGGAAGCGCGCGAACTCGCGGTGATGATCGCCACCGCCGGCCGCCGCGCGCTGGAACGTTTGCCCGGAATGCCGCGCCGGCGCATCGAGGACCTGCCCTTCGCCGCCACCGTTCTGCGCCGGCTGCTCCGGCTCGGCGCCCCGCGCCGCGTCGTGTTCAGCGCCAGCGGGCTGCGCGAAGGCTGGTACCTGCACCGCATCCCGCCGGACATCGCCGCCGAAGACCCGTTGCTCGCCGCGGCACGCCATTATGCCGATTTTCTCGGCCGCGACGCCACGATGCCGCCCGCCCTGATCGCCTGGACCGCCGCTCTGTTCCCGGAGGAACCCGCCGCCGCGCGCCGGCTGCGCGAGGCCGCATGCTGGATGTCGGATCTGGGCGCCCGCGACCATCCGGAGTTCCGCGCCGAACAGGCGTTCCTGCGCGTGTTCCGCCAGCCCGGGATCGGGCTGGATCACGGCGCCCGCGCGTTCCTCGCTCTGACCACCGCGCTGCGGTACGAGGCCGATCCGGAAACGCCGTTCCTCCGCCCCGCCCGGGCGCTGCTGGACGTGGCCGGCGCGCATCGCGCCGAAGTGCTGGGGATGGCGCTGCGCCTGGCGTATTCGCTGTCCGCCGGCACGCCGCATCTGCTGGAAGGCGTGGTGCTGGGCGTGGCCGACGGGCAGCTGCTCCTGCGGCTGGACCCCGCGCACGGGCTGTTCGAGGGCGACAGCGTGCTACGCCGGCTGGACCGGCTGGCTCAGGCGATGGGGCTGGAGCCGGTCGCATCAGTCGAGTAGCGGAGCCACCTCCGCCATCCCGGCTGCGTCCCCCGACAGCAGCAGATCGGTCGCGGACCGTTCCCATGCAGGTGCTTGCGGGGCCAGCGGATCTTGCGGCGACAGGCGGTGTTCCAGCACGCAGCGGGCGAGCAATGCGCGGCGCGCGTCGGCCCCGGGGCGGGTCGATTCCCAGGCCAGCAGCACCGCGCTGGCGGAGTTGTACAGCGCCGTGGCCGCAACGCGGGCCAGTTGCTCGGGAAGCGTGGCGGCCGCCAGCGCCTCGGCCCGCTCCCAGGCAGCGCCGAGACGCGCGCGGAACGAACCGGGCAGCGCGGTCGCTTCCTCCAGCCGGGCGCGCAGCATCGTGCCCAGCGCGCGCTGCGCCCCCTGCCTGGCCACGGCGCGGCCGATCACGTCCAGCGCGTTGATGTTGCTGGTGCCTTCCCATAGCAGCCCGACCTGGGCGTCGCGGATCAGGCGGGCGGTCACGTAGTCTTCGATATACCCGTTGCCGCCGCGCGCTTCCATCGCCCCGGTAGCGACCGCGATATTGTCGCGGCAGGCGCGCAGTTTCAGCAGCCCCGTGAGGATCCGCAGCTCGGCCGACGCGCCGCGGTCCAGCGCGTCCGCGGTGGCGAAGGTGACGGACAGGGCCTGCTCGGCTGGCACGATCAGTTTCAGCAACTGCCGGCGCATCAGCGGGAACTCGGCGACCGCCCGGCCGAAGGCGCGGCGTCCGCGTGCAGCGGCCAGCGCTTCGTTCACGCAGCGGCGCATCATCCCGGCGGCGCGCGCGCCGTGCGACAGGCGCGAGCGGTTCACCTGCTCCATCATCTGTTTCAGACCGGCATCGACGGCGCCGACCAGATACGCCTCGGCGCCTTCCAGGCGGATTTCGCCGCTGGCCATGGATTTCGTGCCG
>DAHWDR010000406.1:0-6528 GCA_027330745.1 Acetobacteraceae bacterium
GTCTCGGCGGCGCCTTCATGGCCGGGGGCGAGGCGCAGCATCACCACAAGCTCCCACGGCGCCTCGAACAGGACGGCTTCCTGCCGGCCCTGGCCGAGATCGCGCCACAGCGCGGGATCGCGTGTGTCGAGCCGGACCGGCGCGGTCTCCTCCGGCGGCATCTGGCGCAGCTTGACCAGGATCACCGCGCCCGGCGCGCTGGCGGGCGTGTGGCGGGAGCCGGACGGGTTGCGGACGTAGAAGCCGGCCGGGAAGTCCCCCGTCTCGTCGGAGAACACGCCCTCCAGCACAAGGAATTCCTCGCCGGCGCCGTGGGTGTGGGGGGAGAAGGCGGAGCCCGGCGCGTAGCGCACGAGCGAGGTGGCGCGGGCCACTTCATCGCCGTCGCGCTCAAGCATCCGCCGCTCGACGCCGGCCATGGGCGAGGCGACCCAGGCCAGCGCGGCGCTATCGACCGTGGCAGGGCGGGAGAGATCGGCGTTCAGCTGCATGGTTGGGGCCGCTGGATCAAGGGATGACGCCAAGTGTAGCCGACCGGCCGAGGAGCAATCCATGACGCGACAAAATATATCCCCCGAGATCGCTTCGCGTGGCCTCTCGCGACCCGCGGCTATCCCGTCCGGGCCAGGTTCAAAGACCGGAACCGGTCGTCCGATCGACTCGAAGGTCTCGCAACCGCAGCGCGCACCCTGGTATTCGGACTCAGACATCCGCGGGCACCGATCATCCGCAACGGACCGTCATTCCGCCATCCACGACGATCTCCGTGCCGGTGATGAAGCGCGCCTCATCGGACGCGAGAAAGACCGCCGCATTGGCGGTATCCCGTCCATCGCCGGCAAAGCCCATGGGAATCCGAGCCAGACGCTGGGCGAGGAGTGTCCCGGTGTCGCCGCCGGTACGTTGGCCGGCCAGGCGCGTCTCCACCATCGGCGTGTGCATCTGACCCGGCACCACCGTGTTGACCCGGATGTTTTTCGCCGCGTACTGCACCGCGATCACGCGCGACATCTGGATCACGCCGGCCTTGGCAGCGGCATAGGCGACCTGGGCGGAACCAGTCCAGCGGATACCGGAGGTCGAAGCCGTGTTGACGATGACACCGCCGCCCTGGGCCTCCATGATCGGCAAGACGTGCTTGCAGGTCAGGAAGACACTTTTCAAATTGTAATTGATCTGCGCATCCCAGACCTCCTCGGCCATCTCCACCGGACCGCCGGCGGCGGAACCACCGACATTGTTCACCAGCACGTCGATGCGACCGAAGCGCCGATGGCATTCCGCGACCATTCCCGCGACAGCCGCGCTGTCGGTCACGTCGCATTCGCGCATCGCGAACTGACCACCCTCGGCCGCGATCCGCTCGGCCGTCTCGGTCATGGCGGAAAGGCTCTTGTCCACACCGAACACCTGCGCTCCGGCGCCGGCGAACAGCACCGCGGCGGCCCGGCCGTTACCCCAGCCCGGGCCAACCGAGCCCGCGCCGGTGATGATCGCTACTTTCCCTGCAAGCCTGCCTGTCATGGGTTCGTCCCCCTCTGCTGCAACTGTATGGCGATATCGACCGGCCGGAGCACTGCGACCCCGTCCACCGCCCGCACCCCCTCGCCGGCCTGTCCGACGAACAGAGGATTGATCTCCGCCTCGACAAGACGCTCGCCCAATGCCTCAGCCATGGCCGCGAAGGCCAGGACGGCGTCGATCAACGCCGGCAAGTCGCAGGGAGGCGCACCGCGGTAACCGGCGAGCAGCTTCGCGGCACGCAACTCGCCGACCATCGCCTCGACGTCGGCCCGGCCAAGCGGCAACAGGCGCAGTGCGGTATCCTCGAACAATTCGGCGGTCACGCCGCCCAAACCCAGCAGGATCGCTGGACCCAGCTGCGGGTCGCGGTGGAATCCGAGGATCATCTCCACCTCGGCACGCACCAGCTCGCTCACCAGGAAGCCCTCCGGCGGTGGGGCACCTGCCGCCCGCACGCGCTCAAGCATGTCCGCGCAGGCGGCCGGTACCTCCTGTGCCGTCAGCCCGATGCGGACGCCTCCGACGTCGCTCTTGTGGGTGATCTGCCGCGACAGGATCTTCAGTACCACACGCCCGCCCAGAGCGCGCGCCGCCACGGCCGCACGCCCGGCGTCGGGCACGCTGAATTCGCGCGGCGCCGGCACGCCGAAGGCGGCGAACAGCGCCTTGCTCTCCGCTTCATTCAGCGGCCCGGCCGGCAGGTCCGCCGGAACTGACGCGGCCGGGGCCGACTTCGGCAGCGGCGGCGGCAGACGGTGCTGCAGCGCCTCCAGCACGGTGGCGCAGCTTTCCGGCGCGGCGAAGGCCGGAACGCTCCGCTGGTTCAACAACCGGACGATCTGCGGGGCGTGCGGCGAGACATAGACCAGCAGCGGCTTTTCGCTGCGCGCCGCGCAGTCCCTCACGGCGCCGGCGACCAGGTCCGGCTGGGCCAGGCCCGAGGCGCCCACCACCGTGACCACCGCGTCGTAGCTCGGGCTGTTCAGCAGCGCGGTGATGGCACCGCGGAACACCTCCGGCTTCACCCCGGCCAGCGTGACGTCGACCGGGTTGCGGCTGGCCGCTTCCTTTTCGTCCTCGCCCAGCAGGGCGGAAATCGCCTCCGCGGTTGCCGCATCTGGTGGCGGGACCGCAAAGCCGGCGACGCCGCAGGCGTCGGCCAGCAAAGTGCCGGCGCCGCCGGTGGAGGTCAGAATGGCGACGCGCTTGCCCGCCGCGCGCTTGCCGCTGGCCAGTGCCGCGGGGACATCCAGCAGATCGGAAAAGTTCCGGGCCCGAATCACGCCGAGCTGTCGGAACAGCGCGTCATACATGGAATCGGCGCCGGCCAGCGCGCCGGTATGGGAAGACGCCGAGCGCTCCCCCGCCTCGGACCGGCCGACCTTGAACACCACGATCGGCTTGCCGCGTTCCGCCGCCTGCCGCGCCACGACGCGGAAGCGGTCCGGCCGGCGCAGCCCTTCCAGATACATGGCAACGACTTCTGTCGACGGATCGTCCAGCAGGTCTTCGAGCACATCGGTACTGTCCAGATCGGCTTCGTTGCCGGTCGCGACCAGTTTGGCCAAACCGATGCCACGATCCGCGGCGCGGGACAGCAGCGAGCCGAGTATGCCGCCGCTTTGCGAAATCACCGAGATCCGGCCCGCGTGCAGCTCGCCGACTTCGAGCGCACCCGTGGCCGACAGGGTGATGCGGTCGGTCAGGTTGACCAGGCCGATGGTGTTGGGCCCGAGCAGCCGCATGCCGCCCGCTTCCTGCTTCAGCATCCGCTGGCGTTCACCGCCCTGCCCGCCGCTCTCGGCGAAGCCTCCGGCCAGGACAATTGCCGCCGCGGTGCCGCGCGCGGACAGGTCCCGTACCGCGGCAATCACCTTGTCGGCGCCAAGCAGGATGATGGCGGCATCCGGGGCCTCCGGCAGGGCGGCGATGTCGGGGTAGCAACGCAGCCCGGCGATCTCGGTGACGCGCGGATTGACCGGGTAGATGGCACCGCTGAAACCATGCCTCTGCAAGTACCCCAGCGGCCGGCCCGTCATCCGGGACGGATCGGCCGACGCCCCGATGATCGCGACGCTGCGCGGGCGCAGCAGCTTGCCGATGGCTTTCATGGCCGGCCCCCTGACCTGGCGGCGGATTTTTCCAGGAAGGCGGCAACGGAGTCGCGGTGTTCCTGGGTGGCGTAGCAGATCGCCTGCGCCTGGCTGCCCAGGTCGAAGACCTGACCGAGCGTCAGCTCGAAGGTCTGATCGAGGATCGACTTACCGAGCGCGAGCGCCGCCGGCGCGCCCTGAGCCAACTCCCGCGCCCAGGCTTTCGCCTCCGCCATCAGGGTCTCCGCACTGGCGATCCGGTCAACCAGGCCGAGTGCCAGCGCTTCCTCGGGCGCAACGCGCCGTCCCGAGAAGATCAGCTCCTTCGCCCGCGCCAGGCCGACCCGGCGCGGCAGGAAATACATGCCGCCACCATCGGGGATCAGGCCGCGCTGGATATAGCTCATTGCGAAGCTGGCCTGATCCGAAGCGATGATGAAATCGCAGCACAGCGCCATATCGCAGCCGAGGCCCGCGGCCGCGCCGTTGACGGCGGCGATCACCGGCTTGCGCAACGCATGCAGCGCCGCCACCGCATGATGGGTGCGTTGTTGGCGCCGCCAGCCGTTGATGGCCACCTGCGTGAGCGGCGCCTCCAGCCGTTCGCGCATGCCGCGCACGTCGCCGCCGGCACAGAAAGCCTTGCCCGCGCCGGTCAGCACCACGGCCCGGATGGTATCCTCGCGGGAAATGCGATCGAGCGTCTCCACCAGGTGGACGCGCATGGCATCGTCGATGGCGTTGCGCACGGCAGGCCGGTTCAGCGTCAGGACGGCCACGCCATTCTCTGCCTCAAGCCGGATGGCGGGTTCGTCCGGGGCGGCGTTCTGGGGCATGGCGGGGGCTTTCTGTTGTTCCGGCGTGATCCTGGGAGCAGGCTTCTGCCCATTTTTGGCTGCGCACAAACAGCTTTTTGGGCACATCTGCCCAAACTGATGTTATGGATCGACCGCAACGGAGACCTGATGCCCTCTCCTCCACCCCTCGCGCGCGCACACCTGCCGCTCAATGCCCTGCGCAGCTTCGAAGCCGCGGCGCGCCGGCTGAGCTTTACCCTGGCTGGCGACGAACTGGGCGTCTCCCAGGTGGCGATCAGCCGACAGGTGAAGGCGCTGGAGCAGTGGCTCGGGGCGCCATTGTTCATTCGCGGAACGCGCGAGGTCCGGCTTACCGCCGAGGGGGCACGATTGCTGCCGCCGGTGCGCCAGGCACTCGACATGCTGGCGCGGGCCGCCGGGCAGGTCGGTCGTCGCGGGCGCCGCGACGTTCTGGCCATTCAGGCATACACCACCTTTGCCCAGCGCTGGCTCGTCCCGCTGCTGACGCGCTTCCATGAGCTGCACCCGGACATCGAGGTGCGCCTGACCGCCTCGGTCAGCCCGGTCGACTTCGACCGCCAGGACCTCGATGCCGCGGTGCGCTCCGGAGACGGCACCGACTGGCCGGGGCTGGAAGCGGATTTCCTGGCGCCGATTACCCTCCTGCCGGTCGCAACGCCTGCGCTGCTGGGCGGGAAGCGTGGACCGTTGCCGGTCGAGGAATTGGCGGGGATGACGCTCCTGCATTCCCTGGCCCGCCCGGACGACTGGGAGACATGGCTGCGCGCGGTTGGCGCCGCGCAGGTCGTGAGCAGCCGCAAGGGCCTGAAGTTCGAAAGCTCCACCCTTGCCTATGAGGCGGCGCTCCAGGGCAGCGGCGTGGCGATGGGCGTGGAGGTCCTGGTCGGCAGCTATTTGGCCTCCGGTGCGCTGGTCCGCCCGTTCGGTCGGCCCGTGCGGCTGCCGGGCGGATATTATCTCACGCGGCCACGGAACAAACCCACTTCGGCCGCGCTGCGTAGCTTCCGCGCGTGGTTGATGAAGGAGCTGACTTCCGCCGAGACCACCGTGGCGGAGCGGGCCAGAGACCAAGGCGCGTGATGAGCTGGTTGGGGTCGAGGCCGCGCCCCCAGCGGTGGCGCCCGGCGCGTCCGCCCATTAGCATCCCCGCCCGAACACCCCCTTCGGGGCAAGGCCGTAGCGCATGGACAGTCGCGAACTGGTGGTCGTCTCCGGCGCCGTGATCGCCAGCCGGCTGTTCGACGTCGCCGATACGATCGATCTGGCGAAGGCCGAGACGCTTTGGGCGCAGCAACTGCGCGCCGCGCTGAGCCGCGGCCGGCTGGTCTCCACCCCGCCCAAGGCGGTGGCCTTCGGGGTGCCGCCGCTCGACATCCCGCTCGATCCGGTGCGGATCGTGCTCGATGGCGTCGCGGTGCCGGCGGACCCCGTGCTGCGCCTGTATGATTTCGGCGTGGCCCGGCTCGGCCTGCGGGTCGCCGCCGAGAACCTCTGCTGGCGCGACTTCACCCGCCGGCTGATCGCGGTCGATCGCAGCGTCGGGCCGGCCGCCGGCAATGCGATCTGGACCGAGCTGCTCGACCAGGTGCGCGCCACCTTCGGCCCCGCCTTCCTGCGCGCCTCGCTGCCGTCGCTGGAGGAAGACTACCTGATCGGCCTGGTGCGCAGCTTCGACGAAACCCCCAGCGCGGAAGACCTGCTGGCCCGCATCGACCTCGTGCCCCTGCTGTCGGGCGAGGAGCGGCCGCTGTCCGAAGGCGCGCGGCGCGACCTGCTGCGCCAGCGGTTTTCCTACTACGCGGACGATCTGGTCGTGCTGACCTGGGATCGCGCCTTCATCTACGAGCCGCGCGGCGATTCGGACGTGGTGGACGTGCTCGACGTCGCCAACGCCCAGTTGCTGGAGATGCGCTATTACGACGAGCTGCTCGATGTCGAGCTGCCGCGCATGTACGACCTGGTGGAGGCGACGCAGCGCGCCCGCCCGCTGCTCGGCTCGCGCCGCTTCGCCAATCTGGCCCGGCGGCTCTATGGCCTGGTGGCCGAAGTGACCGAACTGCGGGAGAAGGTGG
>DAHWDR010000414.1:0-7953 GCA_027330745.1 Acetobacteraceae bacterium
CGCTGTACAAAGACACGCTGGGCGGCGTGGCGCCGGCGCTGAAGGGCGCGACGGCGCTGGTGGTCTCGCCCTCCGGGCCGCTGCTGTCGCTGCCGTTCGAAGTGCTGTTGACCGGCCCCGCCACCGACGACAACCTGGCGAACGCGCCCTGGCTGCTGCGCAAGTTCATCATCACCCATGTGCCGGCGCCGGCCAATTTCGTATCGCTGCGCAAGATCGCGGGGACTTCGCGGGCCAAGCAGCCCTGGTTCGGGTTCGGCGATTTTGTGCCGCTGACCCTGGCGCAGACGCAGGCTTCGTTCCCCGGGCAGGCCTGCGGCGACACCGCGCAGCTGCTGGCCGGTCTGCCGGCGTTGCCGTATGCGGGCAAGGAACTCACCGCGGCGCGCGAATTGCTCAGCGCCAGCGCCTCCGACGAGCTTCTGGGCACCGCCTTCACCGTGCCGGCGGTGCTGCGGATGCAGCTCAGCAACTACCGGATTCTGCATTTCGCCACCCACGCGCTGTTGCCGGCGGAGTTGCGCTGCCAGAGTCAGCCGGCGATCGTAACCTCCGATCCGTCCGGCGCGCGCAGCGTGAAGAACGCGCTGCTGACCGCGTCCGACGTGATGGGGCTGCATCTGGACGCCGATCTGGTGATCCTGTCGGCGTGCAACTCGGGCGGCGCCGGGGGGCGGACCGGCGGCGAGAGCCTGTCCGGCCTGGCCCGTGCGTTCTTTTTCGCCGGGGCGCGGGCGCTGATGGTCACGCATTGGTCGGTGAACGATCAGGTGACCGCTTATCTGATCGCGCAGACGCTGGACGGAATGCGCACGCATCCGGCACTGGGCGTGGCCGGGGCGTTGCGCAATGCCCAGCTGGCAATGCTGGCCGCCGCCGGGCACGAACTGCCGGCCGAGGTCGCGCATCCGTTCTTCTGGGCGCCGTTCGCGGTGATCGGCGACGGCGGCGAACGCCCGGGGGCGGTGGCGGCGCGGGCGGCACCGGAGCGATTTGCCGCCGCGCGCTGAACGGCTTGCCTGAAACCGCTCCATCTTTATGCTAACCTCCGAGGCGGGCAAGGGGTACCGATGGACACGCCGCAGGCGCTGGGGAAATACGAGCTGCGCGGCACGCTCGGCCGCGGCGCCATGGGCACCGTCTATGACGGCTGGGACCCGGTCATCGCACGCCAGGTGGCGATCAAGACCGTCAACCTGCCGGAACATCCCGACCCCGAGACCGAGGAGGAAATCGCCCGCTTCCGCCGCGAGGCCCAGGCCGCGGGCCGGCTGACGCATCCCAACATCGTCGCCGTGTACGATTACGGCGAAACCTCCGACATCGCGTATATCGTCATGGAATACGTCGATGGCCCGACGTTGAAATCCCTGCTCGACAAGCAGGAACGCTTCACGCTGCCCGATATCCGCCGGATCATGGAAGATCTGCTGGCCGGCTTGCAGTTCAGCCACGACCGCGGCGTGGTGCACCGCGACATCAAACCCGCCAACGTCATGCTGAACGGAGAACGGCGCGGCAAGATCGCCGATTTCGGCATCGCCCGGATCGAGAGCAGCAACATGACCCAGGCCGGGACCGTGCTCGGCACGCCGGCCTATATGTCACCCGAGCAATTCCGCGGCGAACCGGTCGATGCGCGCACCGATATCTATTCCTCGGGCGTGCTGCTGTATCAGCTGCTGACCGGCGAACGTCCGTTCGAGGGCAGCGTGACGTCGATCATGCACAAGGTGCTGAACGTGGCGCCGCCGGCGCCCTCGCAACTGTCGGTGATCGTGCCGGCGGCGCTGGACGAGGTGGTGCTGCGGGCAATGGCGAAACGGCCGGAGGACCGGTACGGGTCCGCGTCCGCCTTCGCCATGGCGCTGGGCAGCGCCATCGAGACGCCGGCCGGCCGCGTGCCGGACGGTGAGGCAACGATGATCACACCCGCGGCACGCGGGGCGGGGCGTCCAGCAAGCCAGGCGGGGACAGCCCAACTGGGGACGGCCTCCCCACGACCTGCGATCGTGGCACGTCGGCGCGGCGTGCCGATCGCGGCGATTCTGGGCGGCGTGGCCGCGTTGGTGCTGGCGGGTGGCGGCGGCGCGTGGTGGCTGCTGCGCCCGACGCCCCACGGCGCGACCGGGACCGCGGCCGGGACCGCAACCGTGACCACGCATGGCGGATCCACTGCGCCCACGATCCAGCCGGCGCTGCCCAAACCCCAGCCCGCCGCGCCGGTTCCGGCGCACACGGTGGTAACCCCACCTGCACCAACGCCTGGTGCTCCCCCCTCGGCGGTACCGGCCCCGCTTTCGGCCGCCGCAGTCCTCACCACCCAGCTACGTGCCGCTGTTGCCGACAGCGCCTGCGTGCTCGCCACCGTTCATGGTGGCGCTGGCGGCACGCCGGAGTTGCGCGGCTACGCCGACACCACGGCACTCGGGACGTTGCGCGATCGGCTCGCCCGGCTCACCGACAAGCCGGTCACGGCCGGCCTGCATCCGCTGGGCGACGTGTTCTGCGACGCGATCACGGTGATACGGCCGGTGACGCCGTTGGCTGGGGCGCCGGCGCTCGGGTTGTCCTTGCGGCTGGCCGCCGGGCAGACCGCGCTGCATGACGGGGCACGCATCGCGCCACGGATCGTCATGCCGCGCTTTCCCGGCTACGTGCGGGTGGATTACCTGGGTCACGACGGCTCGGTGGTGCATCTCTACCCGACCATCGCCGATCCCTCGCAGCATTTCATCGCTATGCCCAGCCGGCTTCTGGCCGCGGGCAGCACGCTGCGGCTCGGTGACGGGGCGCGCGGCCAACCGTTATGGGAAGTGGGGCCACCATACGGAACCGACCTGATCCTGGCGGTTGCCTCGTCCCGGCCGCTGGCGCTGGCGATTACACCCCCGAATGCCGAGGTCAGCGCGTCCGGCTACCTGCGCCGCCTGAACGCGGCGATCAGCACCGCGCAGGCGGCCGGCACGCAGGTGACCGCTACCATCCTGCCCGTAGACACGCTGCCGGCCCGGCACTGATCCCCATCACCGGGCTCAGTAACGCCGCCTATCCGCTGGCGGTGTCCAGCAGCGCGATCGCGTCCGCGTCCAGCCGAACGGAAGGCGCCGCGACCAGTTCGGCCAACTGTTCGGGCGTGGTGGCGGACGCGATCGGCGCCGCAATCGACGGGCGCGCGATCAGCCAGGCCAGCGCGACCTGCCCGGGCTTGGCGCCGGTGCGCGCCGCCACCTGATCGAGCGCCGTCAGCACCGCCAGCCCCTTGGGGGTCAGGTATTTCTCGGCGCGCGAGCCACGGGTGCGCCCGACCGTATCGGCCACCGAGCGGTATTTGCCGGTCAGGAACCCGCTGGCCAGCGCGTAATACGGAATGACTGAGATCTGTTCGCGCAGGCATAGCGGTTCCAGCTCCGCCTCGAAATCCGCGCGTTCCACCAGGTTATAGTGCGGCTGGAGGGTCTCAAAGCGCGGCAGGCCGAGCCGGGTGCTGACCGCCAGCGCCTCGGTCAGACGCGCCGCACTGTAATTGGACGCGCCGATCGCGCGCACCTTGCCCTGCTTCATCAAATCCGCGAACGCCGACAGCGTTTCTTCCAGCGGCGTTGCGGGATCGTCGCGATGCGCCTGATACAGATCGATGTAGTCGGTACGCAGACGCCGCAGCGACGCCTCGACCGCGGCGAAGATGTACGTGCGTGACAAGCCTTTCTGGCCGGGGGCCATCTCGATCCCGCATTTTGTCGCTATCGTTACATGCGCGCGATTGCCGCGGGCGGCCAGCCATTCGCCGATGATGGTCTCCGACTCGCCGCCGACATTGCCGGGGTGGAAGCGCGAATAGACATCCGCCGTATCAACGAAATCGAACCCAGCGTCCAGAAATCCATCCAGCAGCCGGAACGACATCGCCCGATCGGCGGTCCAACCGAACACATTGGCGCCGAAGGCGAGCGGAGCGAGGGTGAGGGCCGACCGGCCCAGCCTGCGTTTTTCCATGACCTGCGATCCTTGTTCCTACGGACATCCCTGGCGGCGCGTTGCACCACGCCCGCTTCGCCCTCATGCTGCCCGGCAAAGCGAAAGCAAACAAGACGGAGACGGTCCATGGAGTTCGGCATCTTCCACGAGTTTCCCTCCCGCGGCCCGGGCGGGGATACGCGCGCCATCGCCGAGGGGCTGGAACTGGCCGACGGCGCGGAACGCTGGGGCCTGGACGCGCTGTGGCTGGCCGAGCTGCATTTCGATCCCGCCCGTTCGGTGCTGTCGGCGCCGTTGCCGCTGGCGGCGGCGATCGCGGCGCGGACGGAACGGTTGCGGATCGGCATCGGCGTGCAGGTACTGCCGCTATGCCATCCGCTGCGCCTGGCCGAGGAAGCGGCGATGATCGATCAGATCAGCCGCGGCCGGCTGATCCTGGGCGTCGGCCGCAGCGGCGTTGCGCGCACCTATGAAGCCTATGGCGTGCCCTATGCGGAAAGCCGCGCCCGCTTCGCGGAGATTCTGGGAATCGTGCGCCGGGCCTGGGCGGAAGAGACCTTCTCCCATCAGGGCCAGTTCTATCAATTCGATACCGTCGCCGTGACCCCGCGCCCGTTTCGCCCCAATGGCCCGCCGATCCGCGCCGCCGCCACCGGGGCGGCCACGGCCGAGGCAATCGGCCGCCAGGGTTTCCCGGTGTTCGTCGGCGTCCGCCACGAACCCGCCAGCCACCTGCTCCCCGCGATCGCCGCCTATCGCGCCGCGTGGCGCGCAGCCGGCCATCCGGGTCAGGGCCAAGTGTATATCCGCTTCCCCGCCTATCTCGCCCCCACCGAGACCGAGGCCCGCGCCGAGGCCGAGGCATCGTTGATCCATTACTACCGCGCCCAGGCGGCGCTGCTGGCGGATTCCGCGGGCCGCGCCGGCGTCGCGGAAGCCGAGGAACGCGCCCGCCAGTCCCGCGTGCTGGCCGAAATGACCTACGACGAAGCCCGTCGCGGCCTGGTGCTGATCGGCACGCCCGCCTCGGTCGCGGCACGGCTCGTGGAGACGCGCGAGGAACTGGGGATCGACGGGGTGCTGGCCGAGCTCGATTGCGGCGGCCAGGTGCCGCATGCCGGCGTGATGCGCGCGCTACGGCTGCTCTGCGAGGAGGTGCGGCCGCGGTTGCAGTAACCCCGCGCGGCCGATCCCGTCATCTGCCGGTGGCGCTGGCCGCGAACTCAGCCGCCCGCAGTTGCCGCGCCAGCCGGTCCAGGATCGCGTTCGCCATCTTCGGCGTCTCGCCTTCCAGGAACCCGTGCGCGACGTTCAGATATTCGTTGATCACCACTTTTGCCGGCGGGCCGTCGGCGCGCATCAACTCCGCCGCCCCGGCGCGTAGCAGCGCGCGCAGCACCGGGTCCAGGCGCTCGAGACGCCATTCCTCGGGCAGCGCCGCGGTCAGCATCGCATCGATCGTCTCTCCGCCCGCGACCGCGGCGCGGACGATCGCGGCGAACAGCGGCACTTCGGCTTCCGGCACGCGCCCGTCCTCGAACCCGCCAGTACCTGGCAGGGTGCCGAGGCGATGACGGATGAATTCGTCGATCACAACTTCGGCCGGCACACCGGCCTGTTCACTCTGGAACAGCGCCTGCACCGCGGCGACGCGCGATCCGGTGCGGGCGGGCCGGCTGCTCATGCGCCGAAGCGGCGCGCGACGCCGATCTGGATCAGGCAGGCGGCGGCGGCCTCCGCCCCCTTGTTGTGGCCGTCGCGCCCCGAGCGCGCGCGCGCCTGCTCCAGCCGATGCACCGTCAGTACACCCTGGCCCAGCGCCAAGCCGAATTGCAGCGCCAGACGCATCAGCCCGGCGATGGTTTCCCGACAGATGTGATCGTAATGATCGGTCTCGCCCTTGACCACGCAGCCGAGCGCCACGAAGCCGTCGAAGCGGACGGTCCCGCGCAGCGCGAGCCGGATCGCCTGTGGCAGTTCGTAGGCGCCGGCCACGTCGATCAGCTCGAACGTGGCGCCGGCTTCGCGCAGGATGCGGGTGGCGCCGTCCAGCAGTCCATCGGCGATGTCCTGGTAATAGGGGGCGCGCAGGACCAGAAGATGCGGCGGCGGGCCGTCGATCCGCGGGGCGGCGGGCAGGGCCGCATCTTCCGTGCTCATGGGCGCGCGCCGCCCTGCGCCAGTTCGGGAATCGCGCGGGTTTCGACGATGTTCAAGCCGTAGCCCTCCAGCCCGATCACGGTGCGGGCACGGTTCGACAGGAGCACCATGTCCTTCACGCCCAGATCCAGCAGGATCTGCGCGCCGATGCCGTAATCGCGCAACTCGCGCTGCGGGCGCGGCGACATCACCAGTTCGCGCACCCGCGAAGACAGCGCCGTAGGTCGGTGTTCGCGGATCAGCACCAGGACGCCGCGGCCCTCGCGCCCGATCATGTGCATGGCATTGTGGATCGCGATCCAGTGTGGCCCGGCGGTCATGTCGTCAAGCAGGTCGACCGCGTGCATCCGCACCAGCACCGGTTCGGCGCCGGAGAGATCGCCCTTCACCAGCGCCAGATGCTCCTGATACTCGACCTTGTTGGCATAGACGATCAGCTTCCACTCACCGCCCGCGACATGGTCGAAGCTGCCTTCCTGCACCCGCTTGACCAGCCGTTCGGTGCGCCGGCGATAGGCGATCAGATCGGCGATGGTGCCGAGCTTCAGATTGTTCTTCTGTGCGAACGCGACCAGGTCCGGCAGCCGCGCCATGGTGCCATCGTCGTTCATGATCTCGCAAATCACGGCCGCCGGCGACAGTCCCGCCATGCGCGCGATATCAACCGAGGCTTCGGTGTGTCCGGCACGGACCAAGGTGCCGCCCTCCCGCGCGACCAGCGGGAACACATGACCCGGCACCACGATATCGTAGCGCCCGCAATCGGGGTTGATCGCAACCGCGATGGTGCGCGCGCGGTCATGGGCGGAGATGCCGGTGGTCACCCCCTCCCGCGCCTCGATCGACACGGTGAACGCGGTGTGGTGGCGGGTGCCGTTATTGGCGCTCATGAGCCCCAACCCAAGCTGCTCCACGCGGTGCTGGGTGAGTGCCAGGCAGACCAGGCCGCGGGCGTGGCGGGCCATGAAATTGACCGCGTCGGGCGTAGCGAACTGGGCGGGAATGATCAGGTCGCCCTCGTTCTCGCGGTCCTCGTCATCGACCAGGATGAACATGCGGCCCTGACGCGCTTCCTCGATCAGTTCCTCGGCCGAGGTGAGGTATTGCGACAGGTTCAGGCTTTTCACGCCGTCCATCAGCCGGTCTCCGCGTCCTGGAAGGATGCGAGCCGCGCGACGTAGCGGGCCAGCATGTCGATTTCGAGATTGACCGGATCGCCGGGGCGCAGCGCGCCGAACCCGGTGACCGCGGCGGTGTGCGGGATGATATTGACCGAGAAATCATCGGCGCTGACGGCGTTGACGGTCAGCGAGACGCCGTCCACCGCAACGCTGCCCTTCTCGGCAATGAACCGGGCCAGCGACGGCGGCACGGCGAAACGCCAGCGCACCGAGCCGTGTTCCGCGATCGCGTCCCGCGCCCGCCCCAACCCGTCCACATGGCCCGAGACGATATGTCCGCCCAGTTCGTCGCCTAACCGCAGACTGCGTTCCAGATTGATCGCCGTGCCCTCGGCCCAGCCGCCCATGGTGGTGCGCGCCAGGGTCTCGGCCGAGGCGTCCACGGCGAAACAATCGGCACCGCGCTCCACCACCGTCAGGCAGCAGCCGGAGCAGGCGATCGAGGCGCCGATCGCGACCATGGCCAGATCCGCCCAGAGCGTGCCGCCGGGGGGCGCGGCGATCACAAGCCGCATGTCCCGCCCGGCGCCGAGCGGCGACACAGCGCGGATCACGCCGCGCGCGGTGATGATGCCGGTGAACATGTTCAGTCGGGGCGTTCCGAAGCAACTTGATAGAGGCTCAGCATATCGGG
>DAHWDR010000388.1:0-19112 GCA_027330745.1 Acetobacteraceae bacterium
TGATCTTTGCCCGGTTATGCGCCGCGATCGCCCGGCCGGAGCTGGCGCGCAACCCCATCTATGCCACCAACGCGCTCCGCTGCGCGAACCGCGCCGCGCTGGACGCAGCGATCGCCGCCTGGACCCGCACCTTGCCGGCCGCCACGGCCGAGGCGGCGCTGGAGGCGGCCGAGGTGCCGTGCTCGCGTCTGTATGACATCGCCGACTGTGCCGCCGACCCGCATTTTCGCGCCCGCGGGGCGGTGCTGGAAGTGACGGACCCGCTGATCGGCCCCACCCTGCACCCCGGCCCCGCGATCCGCTTCGACGGGGAAGCGCCGGAGGCGGTGGTTTCCTGGCCCGGCCCGGCCGTGGGCGCGCATACCGAGTACGTGCTGCACCAGTTGCTGGGGCTGCCGCGGGACGCGGCGGAGTAGCGCGATTGCGCCGCGCGGTGGGTCGGCCGACCCACCGCGTTCGGGAACACCGGCCCGCGGGCGATCGCGCCCGTCGCGACGGAGCGCTCTATTGCAGCCCGGCCGCCCCGCCCGTGCCGGACGCGTCGGCTCGGATCATGATCGCGGCGGCCGGCACCCCATCCGCGACCAGCGCCGCGGCGATGGCGCGGGCGCGGGCCAGCCCCAGCCGGGTTGCCACGAGCTGGGCCGAAGGATCGGCCGAGCGTGCCGCGCCACGACCGATCGCGATAATGCGGCTGGTGCCGCGCCGCGCCGCCAGGGCATGCAAAGCTGCCTGCCCCGCGGGGGTCAGGGTGGTGCCGTCGGAGCCGAACGCCACCGCAACCTGATCGGTCGTCGCGGCTTCAGCAGGCGGCGACGGCGGAGCGCCGCCGCGTGTGCCGCGCGCCGCTGGTGCGACCGGGGCCGTAGCGGCCAGACGTGGTGCCGGCGGCGGGGCCGCCGGAATCACGGGCAGCGCGGCGGCAGCTGAGGCGGCATGAGCAGCGGCCGTTGCAGCCGAGGCGGCGGGAGCTGGCGCCGCCGGAACCGGGGCTGCCGGCGGCGGCAGCGATGCCGCATGGACCGCGCCCACGGGCGCGCGCGAAGGCGGTGCCGGCGGCGGCCTCGGAGCCGCCGGCTTCGCGGTGACCGCCGGCATCGTGGCGCTGGCCCCGCTGGCCGCCGTCACTGCCGGAGGCACCACCGGCGGCGGCAAACTGCCCACACCGAACAGCGACGGAGACGTCCCCGGACGCGACGGGTCAGGCAGCGGTGCGGCCTCGGCCAAGTGATGCGCGTGGGCGCGATCCGAGATCAACCCGGCGCTGATGGCATGCAACGCCGCCAGATCCGGCGGCGCCGGCGCGGGCGGGACCGTCGCCAGATTGGGATAGGGGTGGTTCGCGCCGGGGATCGGCCCGTTATCCTTGGCGATCACCCCACCCTCACGGTGGTGGAACCAGCCCGCCGGGTTCAACGCCGCGCAGCCGGACAGCGCCAGCCCCGACGCCAATGCCAAGACCGATGCTTTCGGCAGACATGCGGCGCGCATGGCCGCCATGCCTTGCCGTCGGCCGGCCCCGCCCGTAAAACCCGCCGCGCTTCCTCGTGCCGTCATCCCAGGGTCCGCCCGTTACCAAAATCCAGTGGCCGATGTAGCCGCTGTCGCCCCGCGCGAAAAGGACACGTTCATGGCCAAGCAAGACGCCCCGGAAGCCTCCGGCTTCAAGCTGCCGGACCCGGAGGCCGTCAGCCGCTCCATGGCCGACATCGCCGAACGCTCGCAGCGCCTGGTCAGCGACTGGCTTGCCCGCCAGTCTCCGCCCAATAGCGGCCCTGATCCACTGAATATCGGCGGTGCGTTCCTTGAGATGACCGCGCGCCTGATGGCCAGCCCGGGCAAGCTGTTCGAAACGCAGCTGGGCTTCTGGCAGGACTATCTGACCCTGTGGCAGAACACCGCGAAACGCGTGATGGGCATGACGCCGGAGCCGGTGATCGACGCCGCCGGCACCGACCGCCGCTTCAAGGACGAAGCCTGGCGCGATAACGAAGTGTTCGACTTCATCAAGCAATCCTATCTGCTATCCGCGCGCTACGTGCAGGACGTGGTCAAGCAGGCCGACGGGTTGGATGCCAAGACCGCGCAGAAGGTGGATTTCTACGCGCGCCAGTTCATCGATGCGATGAGCCCGTCCAATTTCGTGCTGACCAATCCGGAAGTGCTGCGGCGCACCGCGGAAACCGGCGGCGAGAACCTGCTGAAGGGCCTGTCCAACCTGCTCGGCGATCTGGAGCGCGGCAAGGGCAAGCTGCGCATCAAGATGACCGACATGGACGCGTTCCGCCTGGGGGAGAACATCGCTGTCTCCCCCGGCAAGGTCGTGTTCCAGAACGATCTGATGCAGCTGATCCAGTATGCGCCGTTGACCGATACCGTGCTGAAGCGCCCGCTGCTGATCGCGCCGCCGTGGATCAACAAGTTCTACATCCTGGACCTGCGCGCGAAGAACAGCCTGGTGCGCTGGGCGGTGGCGCAGGGTCACACCGTGTTCATGATCTCCTGGGTCAACCCCGATGAGCGTCTGGCCGAGAAGGGGTTCGAGGATTACATGACCGAAGGCTACCTGGCGGCGCTGGACGCGATCGAGCAGGCGACCGGGGAACGCGAGGTCAACGCGATCGGCTACTGCCTGGGCGGCACGCTGCTAAGCTCCACCCTGGCGTATATGGCGGTCAAAAAGGACAAGCGGATCGCGTCCGCCACGTTCTTCGTCACCATGATGGATTTCGCCGAAGCAGGCGAGCTCGGCGTATTCATCGATGAGGAACAGCTACAGGCGCTGGAGGAAAAGATGAACCAGCGCGGCTATCTCGAAGGCTCGGAGATGGCCACCACGTTCAACATGCTGCGGGCCAACGACCTGATCTGGTCGTTCGTTGTGAACAACTATCTGCTGGGCAATGATCCGTTCCCGTTCGACCTGCTGTACTGGAACGCCGATTCCACCCGGATGCCGGCACGCATGCACAGCTTCTATCTGCGCAAGATGTACCAGGAAAACCTGCTCAAGGACCCGGGCGGGATCAGCCTCCGCGGCGTGCCCATCGATCTGCGCGCGATCAAGGTGCCGGCGTATTTCCTGTCCACCCGCGAAGATCATATCGCGCCATGGAAATCCACCTATCGCGGCACCCAGATGCTGGCGGGGAAGAACCGCTTCGTGCTGGCGGCATCCGGCCATATCGCCGGGGTGGTGAACCCGCCGGAAGGCGGCAAATACAGCCACTGGATCAACCCCGAACTGCCCACCGACCCCGAGGCCTGGCTGGCGGGCGCGACCGAGATCGCCGGCTCGTGGTGGCCGGACTGGCATCGCTGGGTCACCGCGTTATCGGACGCACAGGTGCCCGCGCGCGTGCCCGGGGACGGCAAGCTGCCGGCGCTTGAGGACGCGCCGGGCAGCTATGTGGCCGTGCGGCTGAGCTGAGACGTGGCGGACGTCACCGGACCGGACGGCGCGCCGCCGATCCGGCTGTTCCCTCTGGTCTGGGTCGGGCTGACAGGCGCGGCGTTGGCGTGGGTGATCGCCTCGGGCAGCCTTTGGGCGCTGACCTTCGCGCATGTGTTCGGCGGCGTGCTGTGGACCGGCATCGACCTGTTCCTGGGCTTCGTGCTGGGGCCGATCCTGCGGGCGCTGCCGCTGCCGTCGCGCCGCGCCGTGGCGCTGCGGCTGCTGCCGAAGACCTTGTATCTGTTGCCGACACTGGCCGCCGTGACGGGCACCGCAGGGTGGGTGCTGGCCGGGCGGATGGGGTTTCTGGCGCTGGTTTGGCCGGCGTATGGCTGGGTGGCGGCGGCGTTGCTGATCCTGACCGTCCTGACGGTGCAGGGTCTGGGCATCCTGCTGCCGGTCAATCTGCTGGTCTATTTCGAACTGCGTAAACCCGCCCCGGACGGAGCGCGCATCGGGCGGCTGATGGGCCGCTACGTGCGGGTGGTTGCGATCCAGGGGGCGATGCAGGTCGCGATGATCCTGGTCATGGCGCGTTTCGCCACCGGCGTCTGACCGCCTCGCGTTACCGCGCGCTGATGGGCGGGCGCGGTGAATCGCCCAGGAGCCGGGCCAGGACCGGCTCCATCGCCGCGGCCATCGCCGCCTGGGTCTGCGCCGTGGGATGCAGCGGCGCGGCCGGCGGATGCAAATGGGGGTCCAGGAACCGCGTCAGAACCAACCGGCCGTCGCGATAGAACAGCCGGTCCAGGTCCAGGTAGGTGACGTGGTCCACCCGATGGTCGCCATAGATCCCGGCCAGGCGCCGGTTGATCGCCGCGGTGGTGCGGGTGATCCAGGCCGAGCGATCCGACGGCAGCACCGCCAGCAGCAGGAGTTTCGTGCGCGGCAGGCGCTGGCGCAGAATCCCAACGACCGTCTGGATCCCGTCCACGGTTTCGGCCGCGTCCCAATGCGGCGCGCCCATGTCGTTGGCGCCGATCAGCACCACCGCGACCCGGGGTGAAATGCCCGAAGCCTCGCCGTGATCCAACCGCCAGATCAACGAGGCGGTGGTGTCGCCGACAAATCCCAGGTCGATCGCATGGCGGCCCCCATAGTAGTGGTTCCATACGGGACGGAAGCGCGCCCAGGGCTGCTTGCCGTCGCGCTCCCAGTCCTGGGTGATGGAATCGCCGTAAAATACCAGCGCCGGCGGCGCGCGGCGCAATTCCGCCTGTTTGGCCTGGAAGCGATGCCGCCACCAAGGCAGATCCATGCGTCCGATCGGAACCGCGGCCAGGACGACACGCGCCGACGCCGCGACCGGGCTGGCGAACAAGACAAGCAACAACAGCAGACGGAGGCGCATCGGCGGGTCCGGGGAAGGTGACGGATCAAGATCGCCGCCCGGCGGGAAGTGGGCAAGAGGCGCGCGTCAGTGTGTCCGGTGCGCGCCGCCCGATACCTGAATCTCAGGTCCCGGTGCCACTGCCGGAGACGCAGTTCTGCCCGCCTTGCCCGGAGGATGCCTGCCCTTGCTGGCCCTGATTGCCCGCCTGCTGGCCGTTCCCCTGCTGCCCGGACTGGTCGCCGCCGTTCTGCTGGCCCTGATTGCCCGCCTGCTGGCCGTCGCCCTGCTGCCCGGACTGGCCGCCACCGCTCTGCTGGCCCTGATCGCCCGCCTGCTGCCCGCCGCCTTGCTGCCCGCCGCCTTGCTGCCAGGACTGGCCGCCGCCGCTCTGCTGACCCTGATCGCCCGCCTGCTGGCCGCTACCCTGTTGCCCGGATTGATCGCCACCGCTTTGCTGGGCCTGACCGCCGCTTGATCCGCTTCCCGACCCGCTTCCGGACCCGCTCGTCAAGCTTCCGCCGGCCGACGCCAGATTTTGCCCAGCCGCCGCCGCCAGCGCCGCTACCTGGGCGATCCGCGCCGAGATCGCGTTGAACTTCTCGAATTCCGGCGTGGCGACCCGCACCGCACCGCCGAGCACCGTCATGCCGACATACGAGGCCAGCAACGCATACTCCACCGCCGCGATCCCGCGCCGGTCGCGCAGCATTCGCAGAACGCCCAGGCGTCGCGGCTGCGCGGCACGAAGATACGAACGGAGAGAGAGGTCCATAATATGACACCCTGCCGAGGAGAGCACTGGTCGATGGGCGTGGGATAAGGGAGAACCCCTGACAGGGTAGTTACAAATCAGGCAAGTCGTAAAAAGCGCCTTGGGTCAAAATCGCGCCTCTTGCCCCGGCCCCTTTCGTCCCTGTGCGAGGGCAGGCATAACGGCTTCATCCATGCCATCCCCTGGTCCCGGTCTCGCGCTGCGCCTGCTGCGCCGTCTCGACCCCGAGACCGCGCATCGTCTTGCGCTGACCGGTCTGCGCGCCGGCCTGGTTCGATCCGCCGCCGCCGCCGATCCGATGCTGACCACCTCCGCACTGGGGCTACGCTTTGCCAGCCCGATCGGCCTGGCCGCCGGCTTCGACAAGGACGCAGTGGCGCTGGCGCCGCTGTCTCGTCTGGGTTTCGGCTTCCTGGAGGCCGGGACCGTCACGCCGCGCCCGCAGCCGGGCAATCCGCGCCCGCGATTGTTCCGCCTGGCCGCCGACCGCGGCGCAATCAATCGCATGGGGTTCAACAACCGGGGTCTGGCGGCGCTGCTGCCGCGGCTCGCGCGGCTATCGCCGCGGACGGTGCCGATCGGCGTCAATCTTGGCATCAACAAGGAAGGCGCCGATCCCGAGCGCGATTACCCGGCGCTGCTCGCCGCTGTCGCACCGCTGGCGGATTATGTGGTGGTGAACGTGTCCTCGCCCAACACGCCCGGGCTGCGCGATCTGCAAGGGGAGGCGCGGCTCGCCGCGATCCTGGCCGCGATGACCGCCGCCGTGCCGAAGCGCCCGCCGCTGCTGGTGAAGATTGCGCCCGATCTGTCCGACGCCGCGCTGACCGGCGTGGTCGAGACGTGCATCGCCGCCGCCGTGGACGGGCTGATCGTGGCCAACACGACGCTTGCCCGGCCGCTCGATCTCCGCGATCCGGCGGCGCGCGAGGCTGGCGGGCTGTCCGGCGCACCGCTGTTCCGCCGTGCCACCGCCGTGCTCGCACGCGCGCGCCTGCTGGCCGGCGAGCGATTGGTGCTGGTGGGGGTAGGCGGCGTGTTCTCGGGCGCGGACGCGCTGGCGAAGCTGCGGGCGGGGGCGTCGCTGGTGCAGCTTTACACCGGCTTCGCGTATGAGGGGCCGAGGCTGATCCCGCGCCTGAATCGCGACCTGGCGGCGGCGCTGCAAGCGGCCGGGTTCGCCTCGGTTGCGACGGCGGTCGGCACCGACACGGAACGAATGGCAGGGTGGGGATGATGCGGCATCTGGACGGTTTCGCCCCGCTCGCGGCGCGCTATGACGGGTTCATCCTGGATTTATGGGGGGTGATCCATGACGGCGTGACCGCTTTCCCGCACGCGGTGGACTGCCTGGCGCGGCTGCGCGCGACCGGGAAACCCACCTTGCTGCTGTCCAACGTGCCGCGGCCGAACGCGGCGGTGCAGCACCTGATGCGCGGGATGGGGATCGACGACGGCCTCTACACCCATATCCTGACCAGCGGGGAGGCGGTGCGGCGCGCCCTGTCCGACCCGCCGGACCTGTGGTGGACCGAGCTCGGGACCCGCCTGTTCCATCTCGGGCCGGCGCGCGACCGGCCGGTGTTCGAGGGACTGGACGCCTACACCGACGTGGCGGACCCGGAGACGGCGGATTTCGTCCTGAACACAGGGCCGGACGACCATCTGGACCCGACCGAGCTTGCCGCGTTCGAGCCGGTCCTGGTCGCCGCCGCCCGACACCGGCTGAAGATGATCTGCGCCAATCCCGACCTGGCCGTGATCCGCGGCGGCAAGCGCGTGTTATGTGCCGGCGCGCTGGCGCAGCGCTATCAGGAGCTGGGCGGGGACGTGCGCGCGCTGGGCAAGCCGGACCCGGCGATCTACCAGCCGGCGCTGGCTGCGCTTGGCGTACCGGCGGCGCGCGTGCTGGCGGTGGGCGACGCGCTGCATACGGATATCGCCGGCGCGGCTGGTGTGGGGCTGGACGCCTGTTGGGTGCTGGGCGGGCTGCACGCGCGCGAACTGGCGGGGCCGGACGGAACGCCGGACCGCACCCTGGCCGATGCCGCGGCCAGGCGCGCCGGGGCTGCTCCGGTCGCCGCGATGGCGCGCTTTGCCTGGTGACGCACCGCGGCCGGTCGCGGCGCGGTTCTCATATGCGGTGCGACCGCGCACCGCATTGACGGCACCGCCGCACAGGCCCTAAACGCCTCCCCGCGGATGGCGGGCGTAGCTCAGTTGGTAGAGCGCCAGGTTGTGGTCTTGGATGCCGTGGGTTCGAGTCCCATCGCTCGCCCCATCCCGCCCCGTCATGGCAGCATCACGTTTCATACGCCGCCGCCGCGGGCCAGCCCGGCGCGCCATCCGAATCGGTTCAAGCAGCGTAAGGCGGGGGACCAAAAGGCAGCGGGCCGGGTGACCGGCCCTGGTGCCGATGGCTATCCGCGATGCACGATCCCGTGCCGGACCACCACGCGATGGATCGGCGCATGGCGCAGGATCACGTGCGCCGTAGGCCGCCGATAGGTCACGTGATGCACGTAGCTGACATGAAGCCGGTGGCCCAGTTGGGCGGGCCAGTGCGGCGGCGCGGGCAGATGCTCGGGCGCCATCGCTTCCTGAACGCCGCCACCGTACGGGTGCAGCGCGCGCAAATGCGCCGGAGGCGCGTTGGTCGCGATCTCGGGTGCCGGGGCACGGCTGGCCAGCAGGGTACCGGTGTCCGGACGATCGTAGATGAAGCCATAGGTGGGATAAACCGACCCGAACCTGCCGCCGCCGATCGCCACGCGCACGTCTGACCAGTTGTTGTCCTCGGACACGTCGATCACCGGGACACCGCGCGTGATGCGCCCGTAATCGCCCCAGTTGGCCTGATCCACTTCGATTTCACGCCGGTTGATGACGCGGGCCACCACGGCGACGTGACCCAGGCGCATCCGTCCATTGGCGCGAAACGCCAGCACGCTGCCCGGGACCGGAGCGTCACCGCGGGCGTAGCGGCCGGCCGCGTTGTGCCACCAGGCATAGGCATCGCCCGCGATATCCATGCCGGTGGCGGCGCGGGCGAACGGCACGCAGGACATGCGCGGGCCATAGGCAACGGCGGAATGCCAAACGGGCCGGCGGCGCACGATAGCGCGCAGCACGGGACGACGGAGGATGGCGCGATGCCACGCGACCCGGCGAATCGCCGGGCGGCGCTCAATCGGGGCCAGATGCACCGGCGGATGCCAGATCACCCGTCGCGCGATCACCCGGCGCGCGATCGGTTGCACCACGTGTTGGCTGACGATCCGCTGCACCACGCGCTTGCCGGCCACGATCCGCCCAACCACACGCTTTCGGGCGATGGCGTGCCGCGCCACCGGGAGGCGCGAATCGGCCGCGCGGGTGGGGCCGACCATCAAGCCGAAGCACACAAGGCTGAGCATCCCGAGCAACAAGGTACTCATCACGCGGCTGCCAGCGACACGATACTTCGAAAATCGCACGAGCAGTCGCGCGCCAAGCCTGCCTGTCATGCCAGCATACCCTCGATATCGTCCCCAGACCCTTCCTGGGGTATCAACAGGCTTGCGTCTCTGACAACCCTTTATCGCGATACTGTGGCGAAAACGACGCAGTTTGTCGGTTTGGCCCTGTGGACAACCTAAGGTAGCGGGACAACGGTCCTATTCGGTGCGCGATTCGCCCCGCGCCTATTTGCAGGCGGTCACCATGATTTCCACCAGCAGTCGCGGATCGGCCAGCTCGGCCTGCACGCAGGCGCGGGCTGGCGCGCCGGCCGGGGGCAGCCAGGCGGTCCACAACGCATTCATCGCCGGGCGGTCGGTGATGTGTTTCAACCAGATCTGCGCGGTCAGCAGGCGGGTCTTGTCGGTACCGTGCGCTTCCAGCAGGGCATCGATCTGCGCCAGGATCTCGGCGGTCTGGCCGGCGACATCCTTGGCGGGATCATCCGCGGTGATACCGGCCAGATAGACAAAGCCGTGGAACTCGACGGCCTTGGACAGAATGGCGTTCGGGTCGGTGCGGAGAATCTTGCTCACCTGCGGCTCCTTCATGGGACGGGACGCGGTTGTAGGGGTGGCGGCGGCGCTGCGGCAAGCCTGCGCCGGCTTTCAAACCAGGACCCGACCTCAACGGCGGGTCAGCATCGCGGGTTGCTCACCATGCAGGCTGGGGTGCGGAACCAGCGGCGGCAACGCATCCGGCCACGCCCATAAAGCGACCGGAAACAATTCCCGCATCGCCGGCACCGGGCAGTCGAAGGGCGGGCCGCCGGGACCACCTGTCTGCATGAACAGCGCGAACAGCCGCCCGCCCGGGCGCAGCCACACGGCCAGCCGAGCGGCGTAATCGGGGCGCAGCGCCGGCGGCAGTGCGCACAGGCAGGTCTGGTCGTAGATCGCGTCGTAGGGCTGCTCCGGCTTATGGGCGAACAAATCGCCCTGGATCGCGCGGGCGGCGGCGGCGAACGGCGCCAGCCGCGCGGCTTGTACCGCCACCGCGCTGGGGGCGATGTCCAGCACCGTCACATCGAACCCGGCTTCCGCCAGGGCCAGCGGCTCGGCGCTGCGCCCGGCACCCGGGATCAGGATGCGGCCCGGGGCGACGAGCCCGGCGCCCCGCCAGGCCACAAAAGCGGGGTGCGGCCCCGGACGCTCCCAACCCGTGGTGCCGGCCTGATAGCGGGATTCCCAATCCAGTGCTTGCGTTTCGGTCACGTCTCGCGCTCCGGCAGATGCATCCAGGGGGGGATTTTTGGGGTCAGGCGGGCCGCGCCGGCAACCAGCGGGACATCAAGCGCATCCAGCCGCAGCAGCGCCAGGCCGATCCCGTCGCGGGCGGAGCGAAGCGTCCCGGCTGGCGGCGCGTCGGGCGCGTCGACGCGGTGGATCGGGGTGTCGGGGGCAGGGGCGGGACCGTCAATCGCGACCGGTACCAGCCGGCGCTTGAGCAGGCCGCGATAGCGGGTCCGCGCGGTCAGTTCCTGGCCCATGTAGCAGCCCTTGGTCCAGGACACGCCGTTGAGCTCGTCGAAGCCCGCTTCCAGCAGCACGGTCTTCTCGCGTTCCAGGTCACGCGCGCCATCCGGCAGGCCGAGCGACAGGCGATGGCGGTCCCAATCGGCTGCCTCGGCGGTGACCGGAAGCGGACCGGGGGAGAGGACGCGCCAGCCGGCGTCCGGCAGGCGCGGATCGGGCGCGGCGACCGCGCCCAGGGGCGGCGGGGCGAGCGCGGCGTCCCAAGCCGCATACACCGCCCAGTCGGGCAATTCCGCCAGGGTGACGGCGGCGCGCAGCCGGTAGCGCGCTAGGCGGCGTAGCAGGTCGGCCGCGTCGGCGGCGGCCACGTCCAGCAGCAGCCGTTCGGGAGCGGCAAGGACGAAGAAATCGGCCAGGTATTTGCCCTGCGGCGTCAGCAGCGCGGCCCACACCGCGCGGCCAGGCGCGGCCTGCGCGACGTCGTTGGAGACGAGGCCCTGGAGGAAACCCACGCGATCGGCGCCGTCCACAGCGAGCACCGCGCGGTCAGGGAGACGGGCGATCCGGGTCATGGGACGCAGCGTAACATGGGGCGCAGCATGGAGCGCAACATGGTGTTCGCCGGCCGCCCATGCAGGCGGTTCATCGGGCGTTGACGATTGGTACGGCAGAAGGGCGGTCATGCCCGACACGCCCCTTGAGCATGGCTTCGGCAGCCCTTACGAACCACTGGTTCCCCGTGTGGCGCGGGTGGAGGCGGATATGGGCGAGCTGCGACAGGATATGAAGGCGCTGCTGGCCGCGGTGACGCGGATCGAAACGGTGCTGCCGCATCTGGCGACGCAGGCACAGATCGGAGAGCTGCGCTGCGAACTGGCGGACAAGCCGGGCAAGCTTTATCTTTGGCGCGTGCTCGGGGTGCTGGTGGTGACGATCGTGGCGTCCTACGGCGCGGGGCTGACCGCGCTGACCTTGCTGTACTAATCCACCAACCCGTCGCTGATATCGCGCGCGGTCAGCGCGCGGTCGCGCTCGGCCGGGTCGCCGTACCCCCCACCGCCCGGCAGTTCCAGAACCAGCCGGTCGCCGTCCGGGATCACCTGATACCCCTTGGTTCGCAGGACCGCGCCCGATTTCAGCCGCACCGCGCCCGGCGCGCCATCCGCGCCACCAGCCCGCCCGCGCGGGGCATGGGCGACCCGATCGAAGATCGCGTTCACCGCAAAGGCCAGATCGCCCTTCGTCCCGATCTCCATCACCTGGCCCAGCCCGCCGCGCATCCGCCCTGCCCCACCGGACCCGGGGCGCAGTTCCTTGCGCCAGAAGACCACCGGGGCGACGTTCTCGGTTGCCTCCACCGGCATGGTCCGCACGCCGGAGGGAAACGCGGTCGCATCCAGCCCGTCGCGCCCCGGCCGCGCGCCGGTGCCACCCGAATTGAACGTCGTGATTTCGAACTCGGCGATCACCGGCCGGTTCGGACGGGCCTGGCCCGAGACCGACGCGCCGCCCCGCAAGGGTGGGTTCCACAGCGCCGATGCGCCCTCGGCGGTGACGCGGTCCGGGATCGCCTGGAACAGGCAGCCCATCATCAGATCGGGCAGCAGATGGCCGATCACATGGCGAACGGATACCGGGTATGGCCGCGGAGCGTTCAGGATGCAGCCTTCGGGAATCTGCATCCGGAACGGCGCCAGGGACGCCCAGTTATTCGGCACCTCCGGCGCGATCACGCATTTCAGACCGAAGCTTGCATAGGCACGGCAATAGGCGGGTGGCACGTTGATACCGCGGCTGGACAAGCCGGACGTCCCGGCGAAATCGACCGTGATGGTGTCGGCGTGCGTCGTCAGTGCGGCGACGAGACGAATCGGTTCTTCATACCCGTCCGACCAGATATCGCTGTGCCAGGTGCCGCGCGGCAGACGGGCGATCTCGGCCAGCGTGGCGGCGCGGGAGGCGACAAAGATATAGTCCGCCAGCGGATCGAGACTGTCGAGGGAGAATTCGTCCATCATCGCGGTCAGCCGCCTTGCGCCGGCATCGTTGCAGGCACACAGCGAATAGACATCGCCTTCCAGCTCCACCGGCAAGCGGGAGCCGGCGCGGAGAATGTCGAACAGGGTCTGGTTGGGCTGGCCCTGGTCGAACACCTTGACGATCGGGATATACATCCCTTCCTCGAACACGGACCGACCTTCGGGTCCCATCCCCAGGCCACCGATGTCGATCACATGGGCGGTATTGGCGAACAGGCCGACGATGACGCCGCGCCGGAACGCGGGGGTGACCACGGTCAGGTCGTGCAGATGGCCGGTGCCCAGCCACGGGTCGTTGGTGATGTAATGGTCTCCGGGGCGCATGGCGGCGGCGGGGAACTTGGCCAGGAAATGACCGACGCTTTCGGCCATGGAATTGACGTGGCCAGGGGTGCCGGTGACGGCCTGGGCCATCATGCGCCCGTGCAGGTCGAAGATGCCGGCGGACAGATCGCCGGCTTCGCGCACCGTGGTGGAGAACGCGGTGCGGATCATGGTCTGGGCCTGTTCCTCGACCACCGCGATCAGGCGGTTCCACATGATCTGGCGCTGGATCTGGGCGAGCGGATCGGCGGGCATGGGCGGCTCCGGAACAGATAGGCTATAGGTTACAGGACGGGCGCCTGGCGGGGAACGCCCAGGTGTCATGGCACCTCACAGCTGCGTGCGCCCCTTGGCGGACCGGCACCAGGCACCCGATCTACCCGCGATCGAATGGCCCCGCCGCGCGTCATGTCCGGAAAAATGAGGTCCCGAACCAATGCCCTCCCTCGGGCGCGACGCGCCCCGGCTGCCAAGCCAGACAAGATTGCTCTCCGCCCTGCTCTTGGCAGCGACCCTGGCCGGCTGCGCCAGCGCGCCCCCGGTGGATGCCGACATCGCCACCGCGCTGCGTCACGCCAACGCGCAAACCCGTCTCCACCTGCTGATCGAGCAGGATGAACGCATCTCCCACCGCAGATTCACCGCCGGCAACCGGGTCACGCTGCTGAAGAACGGCCCCGCCACCTTCGCGGCGATGGAACAGGCGATCGATGCCGCCACCACGCGGATCGATCTGGAAAGCTATGGCTTCGACCAGCAGGAAGGCGGCAAATTCGCCCGTCTGCTGCTGATCAAGCGCGCGCAGGGCGTGCGAGTCCACGTGATCTATGACGCCTGGGGGTCCTCCGGCACACCGGCGGCGCTGTTCGCGCGGCTGCGCGCCGGCGGCGTCCGCGTGCTGGAATTCAACCCGCTGGGTCCGAACAAGCGCGTGCCGATCGACCTTAACCGGCGCGACCACCGCAAGCTGCTGGTGGTCGATAACCGGGTGGCGATCACCGGCGGGGTGAACATCAGCCGCGTATACGACCGCCAACCGCCAGCACCCGGCACCGCGGCCAACGCCAATACGTTGCAATGGCGCGATACCGACATCCGGATCACCGGTCCCGCGGTGGCGCAGTTCCAGCGCCTGTTCCTGCAGACCTGGCACGCCCAGCGCGGCCCGAAGATCAGCCCCCCGCCGCGCGCGCCGGGCTGGATCAGGGGCCACGCGCTGGTGCAGGCAGTGGACGGACTGCCGGCCGAGGATCAGCCCGCGATCTATCGCACCCTGGTGGTGGCAATCGCGCTGGCGCGCCGGTCGGTGCATCTGACCACCGGGTTCTTCGCCCCGCCGCCGGCGCTGCGTCATGCGCTGGAACGCGCCGCGCGACGCGGAGTGGATGTGCGGATCGTCGTGCCCGACCACAGCACCAGTTCGATGGCGATCGCCGCTGGGCGCGCCGATTACGGCGATCTACTGGAAGCGGGCGTGCATATCCTGGAACGGCACGGCGTGGTGCTGCACGCCAAGACCGCGGTGATCGACGGCGACTATGCGATCGTGGGGTCTTCCAACCTCGACTGGCGCAGCGTGATCTATAACAACGAGATCGACGCCGTGGTGATCGATGGTGACTTCGGCGCCCAGATGGAGGCGCTGTTCCGCTACGACGCCGCCCGTTCCCGCGCGATCACCCTGCGCGCCTGGGAAGCCCGCCCGCTGGGGGAACGGATCGAGGAATGGACCGCGCGACTGATCGAACCACTGCTTTAGGTCGGGCCGATTCGGCTGGCCGGCACGACGGCGCGCGGCGTCTGCCCCGCGCCGTCATGCCGACGCCGTCGGTCAGACGATGTGCTTGGTGAAGAAATCCAGCGTGCGGGTCTGCGCCAGCTCGTAATCCGGCTTGCTGAAGCTGCCGCGCTCGTCGCAGCCGAACCCGTGGCCGGCGCCCATGTACACGTGGATCTCGGCTTTCGGCTGCGCCGCCCGGACCGCGTCCACATCGGTCATCGGGATGGAGGCGTCCTTCTCCCCGAAATGCATCTGCACCGGGCAGTTCGGGCGCTCATCTTTCGTGCCGGGGATGCCGCCGCCGTACCAGCATGACGACGCGACGAAGGACCGCGACCGCGTCGCCCCCCACCACGCCACGGTGCCGCCGAAGCAGTAGCCGACGATGCCCAGCTTCTTGCCGGCCAGATGCGCCACCGCGGCCTCGACATCGACCATCACCTTGACGTCATCGAGCTTCATGCGAAATTCACGGCCCTGGCCGATATCGTCCTGGGTGTAGCCGAGTTCCACGCCGCGCTGGGCACGATCGAACAGCGCCGGCGCGCAGACCGCATAGCCGGCGGCGGCGAAGCGGTCGGCCATGTCGCGGATATGGTGGTTGACGCCAAAAATCTCCTGGACGACGACGATGCCCTTGGTCGCGGAGGCCGGCCCGGCGGTATAGGCCGACAGCGTGAAGCCGTCCGCGGCCTTGAGTTCGATGATCTGCCCCATGAGGCGTTCTCCCGTTGTGATGCGTTGATCGCGTGGCGCCACATTGCCCGCGCGCGCGGCCTCGTCAACCGGGGAATTCGAGCGGGGCATCCGCGATGTGCTTGCCCGCCTCGGCAAGCTACCATACGGTAACCGCCCCCCGTTCCACCGCGAGAGCTTCATGTCCACGCTGACCAATCCCGCCACAAGCTACGACGCCATCATTGTCGGCGCCGGCATATCCGGCCTGTATCAGCTGCACCGGCTACGCCGCCTGGGGATGACAGTACTGGTGCTGGAAGCCGGGACCGGGGTTGGCGGCACCTGGTACTGGAACCGCTATCCGGGGGCTCGGTTCGATTCGGAAAGCTATTCCTATGGCTACTCGTTCTCGCCGGAGGTGCTGGAAGAATGGGACTGGACCGAGCATTTCTCGCCGCAGCCGGAAACCCTGCGCTATCTGAACTTCGTCGCCGACAAGCTCGATCTGCGCGGCGATATCCGGTTCCGCTCCCGCGTTACCGCGGCACATTGGCAGGAAGACACACGGGAATGGCGCCTGACCACCGAGGACGGCGGGGGGTTCCGTGCCCGCTTCCTGATCACGGCGATCGGCCCGCTGTCGGCGCCTACTTTGCCGAACATCCCAGGGATCGCGGATTTTCAGGGCCAGTCCTGCCATACCGCGCGCTGGCCGCATGAACCCGTGAGCTTCGCCGGCAAGCGCGTTGCCGTGATCGGCACCGGGGCAACCGGGGTGCAAACCATCCAGGAGGTCTCCAAGACCGCCTTGCATCTGACCGTATTCCAGCGCACCCCCAACTGGTGTGCGCCGCTGCTGAACCGGAAGATCGACCAGGACGAGATGGCGCGCATCCGCGCCAGCTACCCCGATATTTTCCGCCGCTGTCAGGAAACCTTTGCCTGTTTCATCCACACCGTCGATCCGCGCGGGACGTTCGAGGTCTCGGCCGAGGAACGCGAGGCGTTCTGGGAGAAGCTGTACAACGAGCCCGGTTTCGGCATTTGGCAGGGCAATTTTCGCGACATGCTGACGGACCGGCGCGCCAACGCGCTGGTGAGCGATTTCGTCGCCCGCAAGATCCGTTCGCGGGTCAAGGACCCGATCACGGCGGAGAAGCTGATCCCGAAGAACCACGGTTTCGGCACCCGTCGCGTCCCGTTGGAGACGAAATATTATGAGGTGTATAACCAGGACAACGTGACCCTGGTGGACCTGACCGAGACCCCGATCACGTCCATCACGCCCCGGGGGCTGCGTACCTCGGCGGCGGAGTATAATTTCGACATCATCGTCTACGCGACCGGGTTCGATGCGGTGACCGGGAGCTTCGACCGAATCGACATCCGGGGCGCGGGCGGTCTGGCGCTGAAGGATCGCTGGGGCGGCGGACCGGAGACGTATCTGGGCGTTCTGGTCGATGGGTTCCCGAACATGACCATGCTGATCGGCCCGCATATGGCGCTGGGCAATATCCCGCGCAGCATCGAATACAACGTCGATTGGGTGAGCGAGCTGATGGCCCATGCGCGCCAGCGCGACATTTCCCGGATCGAGGCGGTGCCCGCGAGCGTGCGCGAATGGACCGATCATGTGAAATCGCTGGGCGAAGGCCTGCTGTCGAACGAGATCGATTCCTGGATGACCGGGGTCAATCGCAACGTCGCCGGCAAGCAGACGCGGATCATCAACCGCTACAGCGGGAGCGCGCCGGCGTATCGCGCGCGGTGCGACGCCGTGGCGGCGGCGGGATATGCGGGGCTGGCGCTGGGTTAGGCGACCGGCGCCGCGACTTTCCTATTGCCGCAGGCCCGCCCGCTTGGCTAGGCTTGACCGAAGCCAAACGATGCCCTCACCGCCAAGCCGCTTGACGCAATATTGCGCCATGGCGACAGCCAAGGAAGCCAGAAATGAGCGTGACGACCGACCGCCCCGAGGCTACTCCGGAATCAAAGGCCCGCGCCGCCTGGGTGTACCGGGTGCTCGGCGTGCCGGTGGAAACCGGCCCGGGCAAGGACAGGGCGGGGCTGCGCAAGCGGCTGGCCGAGGATCTGCAGCGGCTGAAGGACCTGGATAACCAGGCGGTCACGACCGCGGTCGGCTCGCTGATCGAAAAGGTCAGCTTTGAGGTGGACGCCGGAGATCAGGAAGCCGCGCTGCCGCTGTTCGGCCGGCTGGAGGACATCCTCGACGCGGCTGAACGCAAGAAGACCGCCCCCCCACGGCCCAACCAGCCGCCGCCGCAGGACCCCGACAAGGCGCTGCTGGACGAGATCACGGATCTGATGCGGATCCTGGACACCACCGATAAGCAGGTCATGAGCGACGTGAAGCAGTTCGCGTCCTACCAGCATCTGGACGACATCGTGCTCAGCGGCGTGATGAAGACCGCCGACAAGACGAAATTGCTGAAGCTGATCGACAAGACGGTGCAGACCGTGCTGCGCGGACGGGAGACCTTCGTCACCCCGGCGCGGCAGCTTGAGGAGCAGATCAAACAAAGCACCGACACCGAGGTGCAGAAGAAAGCCGGCATCCAGGCGACGTGCCGCAGCACGGTCGAGAAATGGGAAACCTGGATCCCCGACGCCATCCTTGCCGAGGCGCCGCTGATCAAGGACCGTGTCGCCGCGCTGACAACCGCGCCCGGCAGCCCCGAGCAGGACAAATTGGTGAAGGGGGCCGAGCGAAAGATCGTCGGCCTCAAGGGCCAGGTGGACGAATTCAAGCAGATCCTTGAAAGCCATTCCTCGCGCTCGTTCGCCCGCACCGACCCGTTCGCCACCAAGATGCTCACCGCACTTGACTTGGATGAGCAGAATAAAATGAAAGTGCTGTGGGACGAGTTGGCCCTCGCCGGACAACTATTCCTGGACGCCACCATCTCCATCGACAAGCTGAACGAGCAGGAGATTTCTGGCGACCAGCGGGAGACGCGCTACGATTTCCAGGCGCTGTACGATAAGATCATCGCGATCGGCCTGCCCGAAGCCTGGTGGCCGCCGCGACTGGTGGAGCGGGTGCAAGCCTGGCGCAAGGCGAGCCGGATCCATAACGACCAGAAGGCCAAGCCGAAATCCACCGCCAAGGAGATCGGCGAGGAACTGCTGGGAGCGTTCAGCCAGTTGGCGAAGCTGGGCTCGTTCGCTGGCGGCATCGCCGTGTTCGATAACAGTTTCACACCCGACCCCAAGGGTGGGACGCCGAGGCCGGATGAGTCCGCGTCGCGACTTGTGATGATGTTCGGCAGCGTCTGCGAACTGACCAATGGTCTCAAGGGAAACGTCGAAGATGTCCTGAAAGGCGAGGCGATCGAGGCCCTGAAGAAGCTCGACCCGACAGAGGCAATCGATCTCAACGAACGGCTGGACGCAATCCTTAAGATCGTTTCGGCACCAGCCGAGTTCTGCAAGAATGCACTCGATCTGGTCGCCAATATAGGTAAACATGCAGGGACGGACTGGGCCAAGACCTTCGATACGAAGGTGGTGCCGGGGCTGTCGCTGGCGGTGCATATCCTCAAGATGATCGCCGCGATCAAGGAAACCGCGGAAAGCGCTATCCTGACCGCGAAAACGCAGCGGCTTGGCGTCACCTCCGACCAGCAGAACGCGACCGGCCTGCGCCAGGACGGCGGCACCACCACCGGGGCGCTGAAAAAGGCCGAGCTGTCGCAGAAGGAATACACCGCCCGCAAGGGACTGGAAGTGTTCACCGAG
>DAHWDR010000432.1:0-3663 GCA_027330745.1 Acetobacteraceae bacterium
CCGATCGGTTCATCGACCACGACAGTCAGGCCAAACAACTGGCCGCAGCGGGACTGACGGCGAAGGATATCGTCGCCACCGCGCTGGCCGCGCTCGGCGTGCCCAGTCGGGCCAACCTGGCCGCGCCGGCGGAATAGAGGAAGCCGCTTGAGGCGGCTTCTTCCCAGGGTCATCCGGTGCATGACCGTCTCCACCTCTCTCGGGTCGCGCTACGGGATTCGCACATTTATCGGGACCGGTTGACGAGGGAGAATCCCTCGGCGATGGCGCTGAGGCACTTCCATCCGCCCAACCGCGCGAGGATTCAGCTCGACCGGGTCAGCTCAACCAAGCCAGGCTTGCGGGCGGGTGCGGGTTTTGTTGCCGGGCGGTTTTGCGCTCGAGTGTCGGCAGCAACACGGTCGCCGCGGCGGTCTCGGTTTTGCTGGCGAGGTCGCCGGCCGGTCGGAGGCTGCCGTCGCGCGCGTCCACCAGTTGGATGATTTTGACCGCGCCATCGACCGCCGGCGCCGCCAGATCGAACAACGGCCAGTGCACCGGCGGTTGTCCCTCGGGTGGCGCGATCTCGACCGCCTCCACCATATTCAGGGTCAATTCGGCGGGGCGTTCGCCGCGCCGACCGTGCAGCGGCCGGCACACCCGTATGGTGCCGGCGCCCAGGGTCGCGGAGCGGGCCTTGTTGCTGGAGAGCCGGCGCGGCGGCTCGCGTGCCACTACCGGCCAGTTCTGCGGTCGTGCGAACAGCTTGCCGCCCATCGCGCGCACCACCAAACAGCCGGACGCCACGATCCTCTCGCTCAGCCGCTCCGTCGCCGCGTCTGCCGCTTGCCGCCACATGCAGCTGTAAGCCGTCCCATGCCATGCCTCCCCGATTGTGCCGGACACGGAGAATTATGAATCGGCACGCCTGGGCCAGATAAATGTGGGAATGCCGTAGCGCCGCGCGGGGGAGCTGGAGACGCTGATGACCCTGACCGGGATTGCAAGCCGAGACGCGGCCGCTTGCCCGGGGGTGCCGGCCATGCGACAGGTCGGTGGTCAAACCAGGAGGATCGGCCATGTCCCGCGACGTGATGGTGGTTTCCGGCGTCCGCACCCCGATCGGCGATTTCGGCGGCGCGCTGAAGGACGTGGCGCCCACCGCGCTGGGCGCGCAGGTGGTGCGGGAGGCGATGGCACGTGCCGGCGTGGCCGGCGCGGAGGTCGAGCACGTGGTGTTCGGCAGCGTGATCCACACCGAGGCCAAGGACATGTATCTGGCCCGCGTCGCTGCGCTGGAAGCGGGCGTCGCGCAATCCGCCCCGGCGCTGACCTTGAACCGGCTATGCGGGTCGGGGTTGCAGGCGATCATTTCGGCCGCGCAGGCGATCACGCTCGGTGACGCCGACATCGCGGTGGGGGCGGGGGCGGAGTCCATGAGCCGCGCCGCCTATCTGGCGCAGGGTGTGCGCTGGGGCGCGCGCATGGGCGATGCCGCGATGATCGACATGATGCTGGCAGCGCTGCACGACCCGTTCAACAACATCCATATGGGCGAAACCGCCGAGAATCTTGCTGAATCGCACCAGATCACCCGCGCCCAGCAGGATGCGCTGGCGGTGGAATCGCATCGCCGCGCCGGCCGCGCGATCGCGGAAGGGCGGTTCAAGGAACAGATCCTTCCGGTGACGCTGAAGACCCGCAAGGGCGAAACGGTGTTCGACACCGACGAACATGTCCGCCCGGACGCCACGTTGGCAGACATGGCGAAGCTGCGCGCCGTGTTCCGCAAGGACGGAACCGTCACGGCGGGCAATGCGTCCGGCATCAATGACGGCGCCGCCGCGGTGGTGCTGATGGACGCCGCCACGGCCGAAAAGCGCGGCGCCAAGCCGCTCGGGCGGCTGGTCGCCTACGCCCATGCCGGGGTGGACCCCAAGATCATGGGCATCGGCCCGGTGCCGGCCACGCGCAAGGCGCTGGCGCGCGCGGGGTTGCGGCTGGACGATATCGACGTGATCGAATCGAATGAGGCGTTCGCGGCGCAGGCCTGCGCCGTGGCGAAGGATCTGGGCTTCGATCCCGACAAGACCAACCCGAACGGGTCGGGGATTTCGCTGGGTCATCCGGTGGGCGCCACCGGCGCGATGCTGACGGTAAAGGCGCTGTACGAACTGCGCCGGATCGGCGGGCGCTATGCGCTGGTGACGATGTGCATCGGCGGCGGCCAGGGGATCGCGGCGATCTTCGAGCGCGCGTGAACGCCCGCCCGGTCCTGACCTTACGTCCGGACCTGGGGCGTCGCCTGCGCACCGGTGCGCCCTGGGCCTATAGCAACGAGATCGTGCCGCAGGCGCTGGAACCCGGGTCGGTGGTGGCTTTGCGCGGCGCGGACGGGGTGCGGTTCGGCACCGCGATCTACAACCCGCATTCCCTGATCGCCGCGCGCGTGCTGGACCGCGACCCGGAAGCCGCGATCGATGTCGCCTGGTTCCGCGCCCGCTTCGCCGCCGCCGCCCGGCTGCGCGCCCGGCTGGGCTTCGGTCCCTGGTGCCGGCTGGTTCATGCCGAGGCCGACGGGTTGCCGGGCCTGATCCTGGATCGGTTCGATGACGTGATGGTGGTCCAGGCCAATACCGCCGGGATGGACCGGTTGCTGGGCGAGATCGCCGCGGCCCTGGTGGTCGAATTCTCCCCCCGCGCGATCGTGGCGCGCGGCGATTCGGCGGCCAGGCGGCAGGAGGGACTGCCCGAGGAAACCCGCCTGCTGCACGGTGACGACGCCGCGGCTTGGGTGGAGGAAGGCGGGCTGCGGTTCCCGGTCGATCCGCTATCCGGTCAGAAGACCGGCTGGTTCTTCGACCAGCGCGCCAATCGCGATCGGGTGGCGCGCCTGGCTCCGGGCGCGCGGGTGCTCGATGTGTTCTGCCACACCGGCGGGTTCGGGCTGCGCGCGGCGGCGGCGGGGGCGGCGTCGGTGGTGCTGGTCGATAGCTCCGCCCCGGCGCTGGCGCAGGCGGATGCGGCGGCGGCGGCCAACGGGCTGACCAAAATCACCACCCGCCGCGGCGATGCGTTCGATGCGATGGCGGCGGATCCCGAGCGTTACGACATTGTGGTGTGCGACCCGCCCGCCTTCGCCCGCACCCGCAAGGACACGGATGCCGGGCTGCGCGCCTATGGGCGGATGGCGCGGCTTGCCGCGAGCCTGGTGGCGCCGGGCGGGTTTCTGTTCGTGGCGTCCTGCTCGCATCACGCGGCGCTGGAACCGTGGACGGCGCGCATTGCCGAGGGGCTGTTCAAGGCACGACGCCGGGGGCGGATCCTTGCCACCACCGGCGCCGGTCCCGATCATCCGGTGCATCCGGCATTGCCGGAGACTGCGTATCTGAAGGCCCAGCTGATCGCGCTGGATTAGCCCTTCACGCCGCCCATCGTGAGGCCCGAGGTCATGTAGCGGCGGAGCGCGTAATAGGCGATCACCGGCGGCACCGAGTAGAAAATCGCCGTTGCCATCATGTAGTTCCACGGCGCCTCGTCGCTGTTCAGGAACTGCGCCAGGGTGACGGCGACGGTCATGTTCCGCTGTGCCGACAGCAGCAGGAACTGATACAGATAGTCGTTCCAGGCCAGCAGCAGGGCGAACATTCCCACCGCGACCAGCGCCGGCGCCATCATCGGCAG
>DAHWDR010000027.1:0-18264 GCA_027330745.1 Acetobacteraceae bacterium
CTGGGCAATCCGCTGCCGCTGGCGGAAAACCCGGTGCGGCTGGCGGAAGAACTGTCGATGATCGACATGATCTCGAAAGGTCGCCTGGTGTCCGGCTTCGTGCGCGGCGGCGGGCAGGAGCAGCTGGCGACCGGCGTGAACCCCGCCTTCAACCGCGAACGCTTCGAGGAAGCGCATGATTTGGTCGTCAAAGCCTGGACCCAGCCCGGCCCGTTCCGCTGGGAGGGCACGCATTACCAGCACCGCGTGGTCAATCCCTGGGCCGTGCCGTTGCAGAAGCCGCATCCGCGCATCTGGATCCCCGGCGTGCTGTCGAAAGAAACCGTCATCTGGACCGCGCGCCGGCGCTATCCGTATATCGCACTGAATACCTCCCCCGACGCAACCCGCGCGATCCGCGAAGCCTATGCCACCGCCGCGGCGGAAGTCGGCTACACGGCGGGGCCGGAGAATTTCGGCTACCTGATCCGCGTCCATGTCCAGGAAACCGAGGAAAAGGCGATCGAGAACGCGCGCCAGTTCATGTGGATGCAAGGCGAGTTCACCGGCCTCGCGAATCCGGTCTGGGCCAATCCGGCCGGGTATTTCTCGCCCTCCGGCCGGCGCAATTTCGTGGAATTCGCTGTCGGCCGCGCCAAAAACCCGCGCGGAGCGATGACCTTCGAGCAGCAGATGGAAAGCACGATGATCATCGCCGGCACGCCGAAGACGGTGATCCCGCGCCTGCGCTGGCTGATCGAGCAGACCCGCCCCGGCATCATGGCGTTCTGGGCCAATGACGGATCGGTCAGCGCCGAGGATAGTCGCACCTGCATCCGCCTGCTCTGCCAGGAGGTGATGCCGGCGGTGCGTGAGATCGGGCGCGAACTGGACCTGAAATCCCCGTTCGAGGCGAATGCGCCGGTCAGCATCGACTACGCGACGGATTTGCGGCCCCGCGCCGCGGCGGCCGAGTAGCCGCCCACGTCCGTCATGCCTCAAGCCCGGCCATGACGGGCGACGGCAGGGCGTCGCTACACCGGCGCGGTCAGCGCGTCGTACTCGTATGCCCAGTCGTAGCGCGCGGCGGTTTTCTCCGCCGTCCACTCTTGCGCGACATAGGCCGCTGCGCCCGCGGCCTCGGCCAGTGCCGGGTTGTGGAATCGCGTGGCATTCTCCAACGACCCGCGCACTGCCCGCGCAGTCCGCGCTCCGCGTGCGGCATCGTACCGCCGCAGCGCTTCGATCGCGTCGTCCGACCCGGCCAGGCAGCGCGCCAGGATTGCCCCGTCCTCGATCGCCATGTTGGCACCCTGCGCCATGAACGGCAGCATCGGGTGTGCCGCGTCGCCCAGCAGCGCCACTCGTCCCGCAACCAGGCAGGTCAGCGGCTCGCGCCCCAGCAGCGCCCATTTATAAGGCGTATCGATCGCGGCAATGATGCGCTGGATATCGTCGTGCCAGAAGCGGAAATCCCCCGCGCATTCCGCCACGGTCCCCGGATCGTTCCACGATTCCGCAGTCCAGTCGGCGCGTTCCGTGACGCCCACGAAATTCAGGATCGCGCCGCGGCGCAGCGGATACGTCACCACATGCCCGCCGGAGCCGTTCCAGTTGGTCCCGACCAACTGGCGCTGATGCGCCGGCAGGCGTTCCATCGCCACCAGGCCGCGCCAGGCCATCAGTCCGGTGAAGCGCGCACCGCCCCCGCCCACCATCTGCCGGCGCACCGCCGAATGCACCCCGTCCGCCGCCACCAGCACGGCGCCGGCAACCGTTTCGCCATCGGCCAGCCGGACCGACACCGCGCCGGCATCTTGCGCAAACCCCGCGACCGTCGCCCCCAGCCGCAGCGCATCCGGCTGCCGCGCGGTCAGCGCCGCCAGCAGGATCGCGTGCAGATCGCCGCGATGGACCATCCAATAGGGCGCGCCATAGCGCGCGACCGCGCTCTCCCCCAGGTCGAACAGCGGGAAGGTTTGGCCGGTGTTCCACAGCCGGATCGCCTTGCCCGCGGCGGGGCAGACCACCGCTTCCAGCGCCGGACCCAGCCCCAGCGCGATCAGCACGCGGGTCCCGTTCGGCCCCAGTTGCACCCCCGCGCCGAGTTCGCGCAGCACGCGCGCCTGTTCCAGCACCACAACGTCCTGGCCACGTGCAATCAGCGCCAGCGCCGCGGTCAGCCCGCCGATCCCGGCGCCCGCGATCAGCACCCGGCCGGTCACGACGCGCGCCGCAGCCCGGCGATGGCTTTGTAGCCTTCCGACAACCCGCGCAGCTCCGCGGCCGAGATCACATCCTCGATGCGCGCGAATGGTCGGTCCCCGGTGCGCTGCCAGACCTCGCGCAGGATCGCATCCGGCGGATTGGCGCGGTTGGTCAACACCACGTTGGTGGTCGGTTGCAGACGCAAGCTTTCGTATTCGGCCAGGCCGGAGGCCGGATCGCCGCCGCGTGCCAGACAGTCGGTCAGGGCACGCGCGTCCAGGATCGCCTGACCGGCGCCATTGGACCCGCGCGGCACCATCGGATGCGCGGCGTCGCCCAGCAGCGTGATGCGCCCGAAGCTCCAGGCCGGTAGCGGGTCCTGATCCACCATTGGGAACTCCAGGATCTGCTCGGCGCCACGGATCAGCCCGGGCACATCCAGCCAGTCGAAATGCCAGTCGGCGAAAGCGGGCAGAAAATCCTCCAACCGGCCGGCGCGGTTCCAGTCGCGGTCCAGATGGCGTGGCGTTTCGATCTCGGCCACCCAGTTCACCAGCTGGCGGCCGTGCTCGTCCACATCGTTGCGGATCGGGTAGATCACCATCTTGCCGGTCGCCAGCCACCCGGCGCGGATCATGGTCGCGCCGTCCAGCACGCGCGGCCAGACGGTCACGCCGCGCCACATATTGTAGCCGGAATATCGGGGCGCGCCCTCGGTCGGGTAGAACTGCTTGCGTAGTACGGAGTGGATCCCGTCGCAGGCGATCAGCGTGCGGCCGCGCACCGTGCCGCCGTCGCGGAACCGCAACGTCACCCCATCCGCGTCCTGCTCCGCGCCCACGGCGTGCCGGCCGGTCGCCACCGCGTCCGCGCCCAGCCGCGCGGTCACCGCGTCCAGCAGCACCTGGTGCAGGTCGCCGCGATGGATCGAGAACTGCGGATGCGCGAACCCCGCCGCGCGTCCCGCCGGCTCGCGCCAGATCAACTGGCCAAAGCGGTTGTAGAACGCGCTGGCCGCGGTGCTGACCGCCGCCGACGCCAGCGCCGGTTCCAGGCCCAGCCCGGCCAGTTCCGCCGCGCCATGCGGCAGCACGTTGATCCCCACGCCCAGCGGGCGGAACGACCCCACCGTCTCGAACAGGCGGCAGCCGATGCCGGCCCGGTGCAGCATCAGCGCCAGGGTCAGCCCACCCACGCCGGCGCCGGCGATCAGGATATTGTTGTTCGCGTCCATCGCCGCTTCCCCCTTCCGCCCGCGCCGCTTCTTAGGCAGCGCGGGTCAGCCGCTTCACGAAAGCCGAGATGCGGTGCCGGCGCAACTCCGACCGCGCCTTGCCATCCGTGGTCATGTAATTCAGCTGCACCGCGTAGCGCGGCCCGACAAAACTGCGGTGTCCGTGCCACGACGCCGGACCGTTCGGAAACACCAGCAAGGTGCCGTTCACCGGCGGGACCTCGGCGGCGAAATCCTCCAGATCGTTCGGTCCGCGCAGCAGCCGCAGGCAACCATCATGGCGCGCCCACGCATCGGTCTCGCGGTTCAGATACAGCAGCGCCGTGACCCGCTTCGCGGTGCTGTCGCAATGGATCCGCCCATCGCGCGGGCCGGTGCGGCCGCGTACCGTCACCATCGTCGGCGCGTCGGTCAGATCCAGTCCGAACCGCATTGCGATCGCCGCGCGCAGCCGCGGACCCTCGATCTCCTCCATCAACGCCCGCGCCATCGGACCCAGCCGTAGCGATGCCGGCGGGAACGACCCGCCCTTGCCGATCGGCGGCAGGTCCGCGGCCACCGCCGCCAGCGCCGCCGGCGGCAGGAAGTTCGCGATCAGCAGATGCGGGAACGGATCGGTGGCAAGCGGCGCTGCTTCCAGCGCCCGGTAATCCAGCACGGACATGGCGGGCGGCCCATCGAAGGAACGGGCCGGCTTATCGCACCGCCCGCCGCGCCCGGCAATTTTTCCCCAGGCCCGCCACACCCCAGGGGGCTTGGCAGCGCCCGCGCCGCCGCCGATCCTGCCACCGGAACCCACCGAGGCCGCCATGCTGCACCCGCATCATCCGCCGCACGCGCACAAATCCTGGGGCGCCACCGGCCATCTCGGCGCCGCCGCGCAGCTGACCGACGCCTCCCGCCGCGACGCGCTGGCGCTGGCGCGCACCGGGGCGGTGTTCGATCTCTCGCATGTGATCGACGCCGGCGCTCCGTTCATGGCGCCCAACCAGACCCCGTTCCTGCTGTCCACCTGGGCGTCGTGGCGCGATTCCATCCGCCGCCGCCGGGCTGCCGGGTTCCGCAACGATGCCGGGTCGAATCTGGAACGGATCGAGATGACCACCCATGTCGGCACCCATATCGACGCGCTGGGCCATTTCAGCATCAAGGACCGGCTGTTCGGCGGCCTCCCGGCGGCCGAGACGGTCGGCGACTGGGGCCTGACCCGACTCGGGATCGAGCATCTCCCGCCGCTGATTACCCGCGGCATTCTGATCGACGTGGCGGCGCTGGACGGCGGCGCGCATCTCGCCCCCGGCCGCGTGGTGACGCCGGCCGAGCTTGCGGCGCGGACGCCGGTTTCTCTCGCCGCCGGCGATATCGTGCTGATCCGCACCGGCTGGGGCCGCTATTTCGGGGTGGACAATCGCCGCTATCTGGAAGGCGAGCCGGGCATCGATGTCCCCGCCGCGCGCTGGCTTACCGCGCAGGGCGTGGTTGCGATCGGCTGCGACAACATGGCGGTGGAAGTGCTGCCCAACCCCGATCACGGCCTGGCGCTTCCGGTTCACCAGCATGCGCTGGCCGAGGCCGGGGTGCATCTGATCGAGAACCTGGCGCTGGACGAGCTGGCGGCTGCGAATGTCGCCGTGTTCTGCTTCGTCCTGTTGGCGGTGAAGTTCCGCGGCGCCACCGGATCCCCGGCGCGCCCGGTGGCGCTGCTATAGGGCCGTGTCAGCGTGTGCGGGCCAAGGGCAGCTTGCTTCCGCTCACCGCGCGTTCCGCCCGCACCGCGCCGCGGAAGCGGAACAACTGCGCCGGGCGTCCACCGGTCTCGCGCGCCGTGGCGCCGGTTTCCTCCACCAACGCCTGGGTTTCCACCAGGCGGCGGAAATTCTGCTTGTGCAGCAGACGCCCGGCCAGCGCCTCCACCGTGCGCTGTAGCGCGAGTAGCGTGAACTCGCCGGCCAGCAGTTCGAACACCACCGGGCGGTATTTGATCTTGGCGCGCAGCCGGGCGATGGCGGTGGCCAGGATGCGGCGGTGGTCTTGCGCCATCGGCGCGCCCGGCACCGGGTCCGAAGCCCCGGATTCCGCCACCAGCCCCGCTTCCCACAGCAGCTCGTAGCGTTGCAGGACCAGTTCCTCGTTCCAGGGCTGCCCGTCCAGGCCGAAGGTGATCGCCGCGCGGGCGCGCCGCTCCGCCCGCACGCCTGCCCAACCGGCCAGGCGCGGTGCGAGATCCACCGGCGCGGCGCGGCGATCCTCCCACGGGAAATACTGGTACCAGCCGCGCCAGGACACGCCCGGCCCCGCCGCGACGCGCGCCTCCCGCGTCAGCCCCAGATAGCTGATCGAGATATGCCGCGCGTCCGGCGTGCTGCGGTCGCGATCGGCAAAGGTATAAAGCTGCTCGACATAGCCCAGCGGATGATGGGTCTGCCGCTCCACCCAGGCGCGCAACCCGGCCTGCAACGAGCGGTGCCCCGGCTCCAGCGGGCCGGACGGCAAGGCGCGCCCGTCATCCACCGTCAGCACCCGGGGCGCGCCGTCGGTCACGGCCGCCAGCACCGCGATCAACTCGGCGCCCACAAGCGCCGCCTCGCCCCGTTCGCTCACCCTCGCCTCCGCCCGACCGTGCGGGGTTTATCACGGGAACGGACGCGCTAGGGTGGGGTCCAGGAAACTTCCGAGGTCTCACCCATGGTCGCCGGCGCCCGCACCCCCCTCACGATCGATCTCACTGGCCTGCGCGTGGCCATCAGCGCCGGTGCGAACGGGATCGGCCGCGTCATGGCCGACAGCTTCGCCGCCTGCGGCGCCGCGGTGTTCGTCTCCGACATCGATCCCGCCAGCCTCGCCGGCTGCCCGCATCCGCATATGCGCGCCGACGCCGGCGCCGTCGCCGATTGCGAGGCGTTCGTCGACGCCGCCATCGCCCATCACGGCGGCCTCGATGTGTTGGTCAACAACGCCGGCATCGCCGGCCCCACCGCGCCGGTCGAGCAGGTGACGCCCGAGGCGCTGGAGGCCACGCTGCGGATCGACCTCGCCTCCATGTTCCATTGCGCCCGCCGTGCCATCCCCGCCCTGCGCGCGGCCGGCGGCGGCGCGATCGTCAATCTGTCCTCGGCCGCCGGACGTTTCGGCTTTCCGCTGCGCGCGCCGTATTCCGCGGCCAAATGGGGCGTGATCGGCCTGACCAAGTCGCTGTCGATCGAGCTTGGTCCGGACGGCATCCGCGCCAACGCGATCCTGCCCGGCCCGGTGGACGGCCCGCGCATCCGTGCCGTGATCGCGGCCAAGGCGCATGCCTCCGGCATGTCCGATAACGAAATGACCGATCGCTTCGTGGCCACCACCAGCTTGAAAAGCTTCGTCACCCAGCAGGACATCGCCAACATGGCGCTGTATCTGGCCAGTCCGTTCGGCGCCACCATTTCGGGCCAGGCGATCGCGGTGGATGCCGACATGCAATTCACGATGTAACCAGGGAGGCCCCGATGGCCACCGTTCTGACCGACGAACAACGCGCGATCCGTGACGCGATCGCCGCGATCTGCGCCCGCTTCGGCGACGATTACTGGCAGACCCACGACCGCGACCATGTGTTCCCGCATGAATTCGCCCAGGCGTTCGCCGCGGCCGGCTGGTTCGGTGCGATCTTCCCCGAAGAATGCGGCGGCGCCGGGCTGGGCCTGACCGAGGCCGCGATCATCATGCAGGAAGTCGGCCGGCTGGGCTTCAACGCCTGCTCGGCGCTGCACATGAACATGTTCGGCTGCCAGCCGATCGTGAAATTCGGCTCCCGGGAACAGCAGCGGCGCTTCCTGCCGCCGATCATCGCCGGCACCGACCGCGCCTGCTTCGGTGTGACCGAGCCGGATGCCGGGCTGGATACCACCCACATCACCACCCGCGCGGTGCGCCAGGGGGACCGCTACATCGTCAACGGTCGCAAAGTGTGGACCTCCACCGCGCAGGAGGCGAACAAGATCCTGCTGCTGACCCGCACGCAAAGCTTCGAGAGCAGCGCCAAGCCCAGCCACGGCATGACGCTGTTCTACACCGATCTGGACCGATCCAAGATCGAAGTCCGCCTGATCGAGAAATGCGGCCGCAATGCGGTCGATTCCAACGCCATCTTCATCGACAATCTGGAAGTGCCGGTGGAAGACCGGATCGGCGAGGAAGGCCGCGGCTTCCAGTATCTGCTGCACGGGCTGAACTCGGAACGCATCATCGTCGCCGCCGGCGTGCTGGGGGCGGCGCGGTACTGCCTGGACAAGGCGGTGGCGTACGCGAAGGACCGCGTGGTGTTCGGCCGCCCGATCGGCCAGAACCAGGCGATCCAGCATCCGCTGGCCGAGATCTGGGTGGCGCAGGAAGCCGCCGGCCTGCTGCTGCACCACGCCGCTGGGCTGTACGATTCCGGCGCCGAATGCGGCCCGCAGGTGAACGCGGCCAAATACATGTGCGCCGAGCTATACTACAAAGCCGCCAGCCGCGCCGTGCGTACCCATGGCGGCTTCGGCTATGCGCGCGAATACCATGTAGAACGGTATTATCGGGAATCGATCCTGCCGCTGATCGCGCCGATCAGCCAGGAACTGGTGCTGTGCTACATTGCCGAGCGCGCCCTCGGCCTGCCCAAATCCTATTGATCCGGAGCCTTCCCATGTGGCCGATCCGCGCATCCTTGTTCGTTCCCGCCCATCGCCCCGCCTGGGTCGCCAAGGCGATCCGCCACGCCCCCGGCGCGGTGGTGCTGGATATCGAGGACTCGGTCCCGCCCGAGCACAAGCCCGCCGCGATGGCGGCCCTGGCCGGGGAGATCGCCGAACTCCACGCCGCCGGCATCGGCGCGTTGGTCCGCGTCAACCCGATGGGCGCGAGCACCGAGGCCGAGATCGCCGCCGCGACCGTCGCCGGCCTGACCGGCATCGTCCTGCCCAAGGCGTCCAGTCCCGACGAAATCCGCCGCCTGCACGACCTTCTGAGCTACCATGAGGGGCGCCGCGGCCTGGCCCATCTCGGCGTCGGCATCCTGCCGCTGCCGGAGACCGCCGAGGGGATGCTGCACGCCGCTTCGCTTGCCGCCGCCAGCCCGCGCGTGCGCGGGATCCATGGCGCGATCAGCGGCCCCGTGTCCGGCGATTTCGCCCGCGCGTTCGGCTTCCGCGCCAGCCTGGAGGGCAGCGAGCAGTTGTTCCTGGCGTCCAAACTGGTCCTGGACAGCCGCGCCGCCGGGGCGATGCACCCGATTGCCGGCATCTTCGGCACGCCGATCGAGGATCTCGCCGCGGCCGAGGCGCTGATCCGCCGCGCCAAGGCGATCGGCTATGCCGGCGTGGCCGTGATGCACCCGGCGCATGTCGCGATCGCGAAACAAGTGTACCGCCCGACCGCGGAGGAAATCGCCTATTACCGCGGCATGCTGGACGCCTTCGCCGCGGCCGAGGCATCCGGCGCCGGCGCGGTCCGCTACCACGGCGCAATGATCGACTACGCGATGCTGTCGCTCGCGCGCGAGGTACTGGCGGAGGCGTGATCTATCCGCGCGTCGCCGCCCACAGCGCCGGCAGCCGCGCCAGCGCGGCGGCCGGCAACGGCCCCTTGGCGGTCGCATCCAGGGCGGCGGCGAATTGTTCGACCGAGGCAATCCCGATCAGCGCCGTTGCGATCCCAGTCTGCGTGATCACAAAACGCAGCGCGGCCTCGGCCATGGTCGCGGCGTAGCCTTCGGCCACCAGCGCGCGCAGCCCCTGCGCGTTTGCCAGGTCTGCCGCGTAATTCTCGGCCGAGCCGATCGGCTCCGGCGGGGCCGAGGCGATCGGGTGGCGCACCGCTTCGCCCGCCAGGGCGCCGGCGGCCAGCACGCGGATGCCGATCGCGCCCATCCGCGCCCGTGCCATGCGATCCAGCAACCGGTCGTAATCCTGCCCCGGCAGCCCGGGCGGCATCGCCTGCCCGGCCGAGGGGTTCAGCAGATTGTAGCTGACCTGCCCGGTGAACATCGCCCCGGAATCGACCACCCGCAGCACGGCGGCCGTCTCCCCGATCGCGGTGATGCCGAAGAACCGTGTCTTGCCGGCCTCCACCAGGCGTTGGAACGCCGGTACCACGTCTTCCAGCACCCGCTTCGCGGTCAGCGCGCCGGGGCCGTCCGTTTCCGTGATCGGGTTGTGCAACTGGATCAGATCGACGTGATCGCGCCCCAACCGCGTCAGGCTGGCGTCCATCGAGCGTGCGATCGCGCCCCCCAGATCGCCCTTGTCGGCATCCGCGATCCGCACCTTGGTGCCGACCCGCACATCCGGTTTCAGTTTCGCCAGCACTTGGCCCAGATGGGTTTCGGACATGCCCGCTCCGTATTGCGGGGCCGTATCGAAATACGTCACGCCTGCGTCGAGCGCCATCGCCACCGCGCGTTCGCGGTCCGCCGGCGTGCCGCGCACCATCAGCCCGCCGACCGCGCCGCAGCCGAACCCCAGGACGGAGACGGAAAGGCCGGTGCGGCCGAGAGATCGGGAGTCCATGGCGTGATCCTTCCAGGTTCGGCCAAAAGCTGGGATCGGCGCATTCCGGTGCGCCGGCAAAGTACCAACCAAGCCGCGGTGTTTGCAGTTTGCGGGCGCAACGGGAAGCGACGAATGGACGCAATCCCGCGCCGCGCGCCCGAGCCGACTGTCCCCCGATCCGCCGCGTGGTGTCAACGCAGCGCCGCAGCCACCGCCCGCTCCAGCCGGTCCGCCAGCATCCCGATCTCATCCTCGGTCACGATGAAGGGGGGCGCGATCAGCACGTGATCGCCGCGCACGCCGTCGATGGTGCCGCCGGTCGGATAGACTGCCAGCCCCTCCGTCAGCGCCGCCGCCTTGACCCGTTCGTGGATCCGCAACGCGGGATCGAATGGCGCCCGGGTCGCGCGATCCGCCACCAGTTCGATTGCGCGGAACAACCCCCGGCCGCGGATTTCCCCGACATGCGAATGGTTGCCGAAGCGGTCGGTCAGCGCCGCTTCCAGCACCGCGCCCATGGTGGCGGAACGCGCCACCAGCCCGTCCTCGGCGATGATCCGTTGCACTTCCAGGGCCGCCGCGCAGGCCACCGGATGGGCCTGATATGTGTGCCCGTGCACGAACGCGCCGGACCCGGCCGTCAGCGCCGCCATCACGTGCCCGGCGATCAGGATCCCGCCGATCGGCTGATACCCGCCGGCCAGTCCCTTGGCGATGATTTCGATATCCGGCGTCACGCCTTCGGCCTCCCAGGCGTGGCGCGTGCCGCAGCGCCCCAGGCCGCACATCACTTCGTCCAGGAGCAGCAGCGCCCCGTGCCGGTCGCAGATCTCGCGCACCCGGCGGAAATATCCGGCGGGTGCGACGACGCAGCCCGCCGTTGCGCCCACCACCGGCTCGGCGATGAAGCCGATCACGGTCTCCGGCCCCAGCCGGGCGAATTCGGCTTCCAACTCCGCCGCCAACCGGTCCACGAATCCGGCCTCGGTCTCTCCGTCGCGTTGGAACCGGTAGGCGAAGGCCGGCGAGACATGCGAGAACGCCGACGCCAGGATCGGCTGATACAGCGCCCGCCGCGCCATGTTCCCGCCGGCGGCCAGCGCGCCGAGCGTATTGCCGTGATAGCTCTGTGTGCGCGCGATTACCCGCGTCCGCCCCGGCTGACCTCGTTCCACATGATATTGTCGCGCCAGCTTCAGCGCCGCCTCGGTCGCCTCTGACCCCGACGAGCAGAACCAGGCATGGGTCAGTCCGCCCGGTTCATCGCCGACCAGCGCTTCGGCCAGCGCCTCGGCGGGCTCCGACGTGAAGAACCCGGTATGCGCATAGGCCAGCCGCGCCGCCTGCGCGCCGATCGAAGCGGCGACGCGGGTGTTGCCGTGCCCCAGGCAGGCCACCGCGGCGCCGCCCGATCCGTCCAGGATGCGCCGGCCATCGGCCAGATGCAGCCATACCCCGTCCCCGCCTACCGCTGCCGGCGGGGGGGCGCCGGCACGGTGCAGGACCCGGCTCATGCGCGCGCGCCGAGCCGCGGCAGCACCTCCCGCGCCAGCCGGCCGAGCGAATCGGTCCACGCCTCCGGCGCGTCGGCGTAATCGAAGCCGAACACCAGCAGCGCCCCGAACCCGCGCGTTTCGTGCTGCAACCGTTCGATCTTCTCGGCCACCGTGGCGGGCGAGCCGATCAACCAGTTGTGCCGCGCGCAGTATTCCACCGTGACATCGGAATCCGCCACGTCCGGATCATGTTTCAGATATTGCAGGAACCCGAACTGCGCCAGCAGCGGCAGGAAATACTCCCGCATCATCCGCCCCATCATGCCGCCCACCGAAAGCCGCCACGCTTCGGCGTCGGTCTCGGCCACGAACACTTCGCGCACATGCCGCCAGTCCGCGCGGTTCGGCGTGCGCCCGGTGCGCGCCGCGCCCTGTTCCACTGCCTCCCAATGCGAGGCGATATAGCCTGCGTTCAGGTTCAGGCTCAGCGGCAGGTACCCGCGTTCGCCGGCCAGTTTCAGCGTATCGGATCCTTTCGACAGCCCGGCCACGCCGATCGGCGGATGCGGTGCCTGCAACGGGCGGAGATGTGGGCGCAGGAAGCCGAACATCGGCTCCGGCTTGGTCACGTTCCAGAACTTGCCGCGATAGTCGAAGGACGCCTCGTCGCCCCATAGCCGCAGGATGATATCCAGCGCCTCGCGCGTCATTTCACGATTGGTCCCCGCCATGCCGTCGACCTGGAACATCGCCCAGTCGGACGGCAGTCCCGACGCGGCGATGCCGAAATTGAGCCGCCCGCCGGAGATATGGTCCAGCATCGCGACCCGGTTCGCCAGTTCTGCCGGATGATGATACGGCAGCAGGAATCCGCCGGGACCGATGCGCAACCGAGTGGTTTCGCGGAACGCCTGGGCGATCAGCAGATCGGGCGCGGGATGGGGTTCCCATATCGCGGTGTGGTGCTCGCCGATCCAGGCTTCCTGGTAGCCCAGCGTGTCGAGCTGGCGTAGCACGGACAGGTCCCACTCGTGGCCATCTCGTAACGATCTTTCGGGCGGGTGCGAGGGCATCGCGAAATAGCCGAGTTCCATGGCGGTCCTCCCCGGGCTGCGCTGGGAGCCTACGCCTGGCGATGCACCAGAGGGAAGCACCAGCCCGGCGTGGTCGCCGGGTTCAGCCCAGCGCGGCGCGCAGCGTATCCGGCCGTACGCACGCCGCGGCCCCCGCCCCCTCCACCGCCGTCGCCCCGGCCACGGCCAGGCGCAGCGCCAGCTCGGGCGCCAGCTTCACCGCCAGCGCCGCGGCCAGGCAGGCGAGCACCGCGTCCGACGGCACCGACTGCGCCGCTGCCGGGAACGGCGCGGTCCAGGACCCGGTGCCATCGACCAGGGTCAGTCCGGTCGGATCGCCCAGCAGCACCATGCCGAACCCGTGCGCCGTGCGCAGCGTCGTGGCTGCCGCCACCGGATCGGCGGTCGGATCGGCGGCGCACACCAGCACCGCGTCGGCCCCGGCATAGCCGGCCAGCACCGCAGCCGAGGCGCCGCGCGGGGGCGCGGCCACCACCGGCCGCGCGGCCTCCCGCGCCGCCGCGATCAGGCGGGCCGGCAGCTGCGCGGCCAGCACGCCCTTCCCGTAATCGGACAGCACGGTCAGGGAGGTCGCGGCCATGGCGTCGCGGGCGATGCGCAGAACGCTTTCGGCCAGGCGTTCGGGGATCGGGTCGGTCTGTTCGCGATCGGCGCGCAGCAGATGCCGGCCAGCGGCCAGATACCGGGTCTTGACGGTCGTGGTGCGCCCGCCTTCCACCAGCAGCCACGGCTCCACATTCGGCTGCCCGCCGACCAAGCCGGTCAGGTCGGACCCGAACGGGTCGTCGCCGACCACGGCGATGAACGCCACCGCGGCCCCCAGCCCGGTCAGGTGGCGCACCACGTTCGCCGCGCCCCCGGGCAGGGCCAGTTCGCGGTCCTCGGTCAGCACCGGGACCGGCGCTTCCGGGCTGGTGCGGCCGATGGTGCCATGGACGTAGCGGTCCAGCATCGCATCCCCGATCACCAGAACACTCGCGCGGGCCAGCAGGGCGACCGGGTCGGGGAGCAGGGCGACGGGGTTGGGGAGCAGGGCGACGGGGTTGGGGAGTGTCTCGTCCATCACGGGGCGCTAGCAAGCGCGGACGGGGCACGCAAGCGCGGGGCTTGCCAAGACCGGCTTTTCCCGGTTGTTCGGGCCGCCGCAGACCGGAGCCCCCCCATCCCACCCCCCACTACCCTCCAAATCCTGCCCGAGCTGGAAACCGGCGGGGTGGAGCGCGGCACGATCGAGATCGCCGAAGCGCTGGCCGGGGCGGGCTGGACCGCGCTGGTCGCCTCCGCCGGCGGGCGGCTGGAGGCCGCCGTGACCCGCGCCGGCGCCCGCCACGTGATGCTGCCGCTGCACAGCCGCAACCCGATCACGATATGGCGCAACGCGGCAAAGCTGGCGCGCCTGATTGCGGATCAGGACGTGGATCTGGTCCATGCTCGCTCCCGTGCGCCCGCCTGGTCGGCCTGGCTGGCGGCGCGGCGGGCCAGGGTGCCGTTCGTGACCACCTATCATGGCGTCTATTCCGAAGACTTGCCGTTCAAGCGGTTCTACAATTCCGTGATGGCGCGCGGCACCGTCGTCATCGCCGCCAGCCGGTACGTCGCCGCGCATATCGTTGACCGCCACGGCATCGATCCGGCGCGGATCCGGGTGATCCCGCGCGGGGTGGACCCGGCGCGGTTCGATCCGGAAGCGGTCGCCGGCCCGCGGATCGCGCGCCTGGCCGAGGCCTGGCGGCTGCCCGAGGGTGCGCCGGTCGTCATGCTCCCCGGGCGTCTGACGGGCTGGAAAGGGCAGGGGGTCCTGATCGCGGCGCTGGCGCGTGTCCCCGGGGTGGTGGGCGTGCTGGTCGGCTCGGATCAGGGCCGCCGGCGCTATCGCGCGCGCCTGCTGCGCCAGGCCGCCGCGCTGGGCGTGGCGGAGCGGCTGCGGCTGGCGGGCGAGTGCGCGGATATGCCGGCCGCCTTGGCGCTGGCCGATGTGGTGGTCCACGCCTCCACCCACGCCGAGGCGTTCGGGCGCGTGGTGATCGAGGCCCAGGCGATGGCGCGCCCGGTGATTGCCGCGGATCTTGGTGGTCCGGCCGAGACCGTGGTGGACGGGCGGACCGGCTGGCTGACCCGGCCCGGGGACGCGGCGGCGCTGGCCGCGGCGATCGCGGCGGTCCTCGCGTTGCCCGAGGAGACCAGGGCGGCGGTTGGCGCGGCGGCCCGGGCGACGGTGTTGCGCGACGGCACCACGGCGGCGATGCAGGAAGCGACCCTGGCGGTTTACCGCGAGGTGTTGGGGATGGCGGCGACGCCACGGTACCGCACCCAAACGAATCTGACTGCCGATGCATCACCCGCCAACAGCCCCGCAAGCCCGGTTTCAAACTGACGCGCGCCCCGCGCCCTTGCCGCCGTGCTCGGCTTGACCTAGCAGGATCGGATTCACATCGAAGGCCGCTGCGATGGACAAGGACGCACTCACTGCCTGGGCGCTGGCCAATGGCTGGCGGATCATCGCCGGCTGCCCCAGCCTGACCAAGCCGAATGCTCCGAAAGACCCGATCGTGCGGCTGGTCTTCAAGGCCACGGTCGTTGCCGTGGAAGTGAAGAAACCTGCCGGGAAATGGGAAAAACTCGCCGGCGCCGCGTACCCCAAAGTGGCGCCAGACCCCGAAACCGGCTGGCCGCAGGGCCTGGGGCTGGAGGCGCTGCCGGGCCTGTCGATGCTGATGCGCGACAACAAGGACCTGATGACCTTCGCCCGGATGGGCCCGGCGCGCGGCCTTTGATCGCAGGGGCCTTCGGTTGGCCCCGGTCATGCTTCCTTGATGGCCTGTGCTGGTAAGCGGAGAATTGGTTGAACGCCTCGGCTGGGGCGCCGGCGCCGCGTCGGTTGAGGTTAGCCGCTGCGGGTTCGCCCCTGGTCCTCCTTCGTGGGCGACGTCGTGGACGTAAACGTTCACTTCCAGCCGGAAATCCGGCCGGCAAAGAGTGGGCAATCAAGGAATAATGTCGTGACAGGGGGCAAAAACCTCTTGCGTGATCTAGGCTTATATTCTATACCCGCCACAACCCCATGACCGCCATCCCCGCCCCGCTGCTTCCCCTGGTCGACCGCTTCACCAGCCTCGTCGGCTGGCTGGTGGAGCGCGTCGCCGGCCTGGGTGACCCAAAGGCGGGCGGCCAAGCGGGTGGCCAGGCGAGAGATGACACTTCGGCCAACCAATTTGGGCTCGACCGAACAGCACCCCCCCACCCGGTCCTGGACCCGCCCCGCGCCGGCCTCCTGCTCACCCGGCTGCGCGATGTCCTCGCCCGCTTCCGCGCCATCGCCACCACCCCGGTCCCGCCCGCGAAGCCCCCCGCCAAGCCGCTCGGCCCGAAATTCCTCCCCACCTCCGTGCTCTGCACCGTGGTGCTGGTAGATGAACTGCCCGAGCCCCCTCCAAGGCTGCCCAGTTCCTGGCGCTGGCTGACCGGGCTGCTCCCGGAAGCCGTCGCCGACCGGGTGCAGCTGGAAGACCTGCTGCGCGAGCCGGAAACGCGTGCGCTGCTGGACGCCGATCGCCGGCTGGGGGGGATCATGCGCTCGTATGGCTGGATGCTGGGGGTGGAGCGCAAGCTGCTGCCGCCCGCGCGCCGGCCGAAGCGGCTGACGATCCTGGTGCCCGGCGGGCGTGCGGAGGCGGCACAGGCGGCGGCCGAGTATACCGAGGCGCGGGCGAAGGCGGCGCCGGAGACGGATGTTCTGGCGCAATGTTGCATGGACGTCCCGCCGGGGCGCGACCGGCGCCCGGTGTGGCGCGGGTTTCCGGGGCGGACGATCCGGGACCTGGCAAAAATTCGGGGCTGAGCGGGCCTGGGTTTTGACGTGCCTGGTTAGTTGCGGTATCGTATCGTTCGCCGAATGCCTTGCAGCACAGCCCCGCCTTGGCTGGCCGCACCCGGACGGCGGGGCTAGGCTAACGCTTTCCGCCAGGACCCAGGCCATGGACGACGACGCCTTGTTCGCCACCATCCGCGACTCCCTATTCACCGCCGTGATCGGCGACGTGATGGATGCCGCCGGCCTGACTCGCCAGTTCCTGCCGCCGGAAATCCGCGCGCTGGACCCCGAGAGGATGCTGGTCGGCCGCGCCATGCCGGTGCTGGAAGCCGATTGCGCTGGTGAGACCATCGCCCATACCGGCGAGGCCCATTCCTTCGGGCTGATGTTCCGCGCGCTCGACGAACTGCGAGCCGGAGAGGTCTATCTCTGCACCGGCGGCTCACCCCGCTACGCCCTGTGGGGCGGGTTGATGAGCACCCGCGCCCAGGCGCTCGGCGCCGCCGGAGCGGTGCTGGATGGGTTCCACCGCGACACGCGCGAGATCCGGGCCATGGGCTTCCCTCTATTCTCCACCGGCGCCTACGCCCAAGACCAACGGCTGCGCGGGCGGGTGATCGATTTCCGCTGCCCGATCGAGTTCGCCAATGGCTGCCGCGTCACCCCGGGCGACGTAATCGTGGGCGATATCGACGGCGTGCTGGCGATCCCGCGCGCGGTGGCGGCGGACATCGTGCGCGCGGCCACGGCCAAGGCGGGCGGCGAGGAAGCGGTGCGACAGATGATTCTGCGCGGCGAAAATACCGCGGCCGTGTTCGATAAAACCGGGATCATGTAGCGCTGCCGCCGGTGCCCTCCACCCACAAGCGCGTGCTGGTGACCGGCGGCGCCGGTTTCCTCGGTTCGCATCTGTGCGAGCGGCTGCTGCGCGCCGGGAACGACGTGCTGTGCGTGGACAACTACTTCACCGGCCGCAAGGACAACATCGCCCATCTGCTCGGCGACCCGCATTTCGAAGCCCTGCGCCACGACATCACGTTTCCATTGCATGTGGAAATAGACGAAATCTACAACCTGGCCTGCCCGGCCTCGCCGGTCCATTATCAATTCGATCCGGTGCAAACCACCAAGACCAGCGTCGTCGGCGCGATCAACATGCTGGGGCTGGCGAAGCGCACCGGGGCGAGAATCCTGCAAGCCTCCACCAGCGAAGTCTATGGCGACCCGACCGAGCATCCACAGACCGAAGCCTATCGCGGCAATGTCGATCCGCTCGGCCCCCGCGCCTGCTACGACGAGGGCAAGCGCTGCGCCGAGACATTGTTCTTCGACTACCACCGCCAGCACCGGGTGCGCATCCGGGTGGCGCGGATCTTCAACACCTATGGACCGCGGATGCACCCGAACGATGGGCGGGTGGTCTCGAATTTCATCGTCCAGGCGCTGTCCGGACAGGACATCACGCTGTTCGGCGAAGGCAACCAGACCCGCGCCTTCTGCTATGTGGACGACCTGATCGAGGGGCTGCTGCGGCTGATGGCCGCGCCGGACGCGCTGACCGGGCCGGTCAATCTGGGCAATCCGCACGAGATCACGATCGGCGATCTTGCGCGCATGGTGATCGGCCTGACCGGCGCGTCCGTGGGGCTGGTCCACCGTCCGCTGCCGCCAAGCGACCCGGCGCGTCGCTGCCCGGACATCACGCTGGCGCAGACACGGCTCGGCTGGGCGCCGGTGGTCGCGCTGGAAACCGGGCTGGCCCGCACCATCGCCTATTTCCGGGACGCGCCGGAGGCAAGCGGGTAGGCTACGAGGTCAGCCGCGCCAGCTCGGCGGCGATCTGCCTGGCTGAGGCATCCGCCGGCACCGGGGCGACGAACCGCCCGTCCGGTCCCATCAGATACAGCACCGAACTGTGGTCCATCGAATAATCATCCGG
>DAHWDR010000031.1:0-10656 GCA_027330745.1 Acetobacteraceae bacterium
ATGCGCCGCGCACCGGCACGTGGTGCGCGGATCTTCGATTTCGGCCGTAGCAAGGAAGGCACCGGCGCTCACGCATTCAAGCGCAACTGGGGTTTCACTCCAACGCCGCTGCACTACCGCTTCCAACTCGCCCCCGGTGCCCGGCCGCCGGAGCTCAACCCGCTGAACCCCAAATTCCGTCTGTTCATCGCCGCCTGGAAGCGCCTACCGCTGCCGGTGGCCAATCTGCTCGGCCCGCCGATCGTGCGCGGTCTCGGGTAGCACGCAGGAAGCGCCCCATGGATGCCGAAGCCGCCGCTGCTCCACCCCGCCGACCCGCCGCCCTCGCGGGGCTGCGCCCAGCCTGGCCTGCGCTTGGCCTGGGGTTGCTGGCGTTTGCCGCGCTATTCTATCCAGAGGCCGAAGCCGCGGTGCGGGTCTGGTTGCAATCCACCGCCTATAACCACGGTTTCTTGATTCTTCCGATCACGTTTTGGCTGTTGTGGGACCGTCGCGCTCGGCTGGCCGGGGCGGTAACTCGGCCCGTTGCGGCCGCGGCGTTGCTGGCGTTGCCGCTGGTCGCCATCTGGTTGCTGGCCGACCGGCTGGGGATCATGGAAGGTCGCCAGCTGGCTGCTATGAGCATGGTGCAAGTGCTGTTCGTGTGCGTGCTTGGCTGGGAGATTTACCGCCTGCTGCTTGGGCCCCTGCTATATCTTTATTTCTTGGTCCCGTTTGGCTCCTTTGTGACCCCGGCCCTGCAACATTTCACTACCTGGTTCGTCGGCGTCGGGCTCGATGTATTCGGTATCCCTAACTACATAGATGCCAATACCATCCAGATTCCTGGTGGTATGTTTTACATCGCTCAGGCCTGCGCCGGCCTGCGCTTTCTGATCGCGGCGATCGCCTTTGCCTGCCTGTACGCACTGATGATGTACCGCTCTCCCAAGCGGCGCGCCATGTTCATCGGCATATCGCTGTTCGTCCCGGTCATCGCCAACGGCATCCGCGCGTTGGGAATCGTCACGCTTGGGTATTTTCTAGGTAGCGCGCAGGCTGCGGCCACTGATCACGTTCTGTACGGCTGGCTATTTTTCTCGATCGTGATCCTCCTGCTGATCCTGCTCGGGCTGCCGTTCCGCGAGGATCTGGGCGGCTGGACCCGCCATCCGGATCGCGCCCAGTCGGCGACACCGGCAAAATTGGAACGCGGACTGGCCGCCGCGCTGGCAATCGCCGTGCTGGCCGCACTGGGACCTGCCCTTTCCTACGGACTGCATCGCGTCGCTGCGGCTGAGCTGATAGCAGGGCCACTGGCGATACCGGACCAGGGCTGCCGGACCGTACCGCCACCCGCAACGGTGCCACCCGGGCTGCGGGCCGTATCAGGATCCGCGCGGATCGCGGCGGAGCATCTGTCTTGTGGGGGGCAGCAAGTACGCGTGGTGCTGGAGAGGTTCTCGCCGCGCAGCGATCCCGGCCCGATCCTCCTCGCCGAACGCCACATCTCGGGCCGCGTCGGCGCCGAAGGGGTGATCCAGGGATGGCTTCGCGTCGACCGCCTGCGCTGGCACGTCTATCAGACCACCGCGCCGGACCGCACCACCGCGTTCCTGTTATGGAGCGGTGGCGGCCCGGAGCAGATCGGCCTCAGGATGCGCCTGCGCCAGGGCATAGCCAGCCTGATCGGCGGCGCCCGAGCGCCACTTCTGATGGCGGTGATGCCGGACCCTGATCCGACCGGCCATGCCCCGGATGGCGAGGCGCGCGCGCTCCGGGCCATCACAGCCTATCTGCACGCCCAGACCGCCCTGCGACCGGCGCTGGTCGGGCTAAGCACGACGGGGCGGTGAGCCACGCCGAGACGGCTTCGATCTCGCCGCATCGTCCCCCTGCCGCTTTGGCCGCAACCAGGCTCGGCTGCGGGCGACCGCGGAGCGTCCACCCTCCGTTGCGGTGGCGGCGCGATCGGGGCTGTTCCCCGGTCGAAGATTCTGTCGCCTTCCAAATTCGGACAACCGTGCCCCATGTCGGCTAATCCTGCCCCTCTTTTGTGCGAGGTCTTCCCGACCTTCGCCGTGGGCGGTCAGCAAGGCCGCTTCGCTGCGCTCGCGAATCGCTTCGGCGCCCGCTACCGTCATGCCATCGTCGCCATGGACAACAATACGGATGCGCGCGAGCGGCTGGCGCCGGAGCTGGATGCGACTTTCCCCCCGATCGACACCGCCAAGAGGGCCACCCTGGCAAACCGCAACCGCTACCGCGCCGCTTTGCGCGCATGGCGACCGGACCTGCTGATCACGAACAACTGGGGATCGATCGAGTGGGCGATGGCGGATCTGCCGCGGCTGGCCCCACATCTCCATATCGAGGACGGGTTCGGCCCGGAAGAACAATCCATCCAGCTCCGCCGCCGCGTGCTGACTCGCCGCTTGGTGCTGCGCTGGAGCCAGGTCGTAGTGCCATCCCGCGTGCTGGCTGCGATCGCTGCCGAACGCTGGCGCCTGCCTGCGGCGCAAATCCATTATATTCCGAACGGCATCGATCTGGCGCCGTATGCTACCGCGGCCCCCGTACCGCTGCCCGCATGCCCGCCCGGCACATTGACAATCGGGACCGTCGCCGCGCTGCGTCCGGAAAAGAACCTGATCCGGTTACTCGATGCGTTCCGGATCGTCAGAAGCCAAATCTCGGCTCTGCTGGTGATCGTCGGCGATGGCCCCGAAGCCGCTACGCTGCGCGCACACGCGACCGCGCTGGGACTGGCCGATCGCGTCTATTTTGCCGGCCACAGCCGCGCGCCGGCTGGGTATTATCGCAGCTTTGACGTGTTCTCCCTGTCGTCGGACACCGAGCAAATGCCGCTATCGGTGATCGAGGCGATGGCCGCCAGCCTACCGGTCGTCGCCACCGACGTGGGTGACGTACGCGCGATGGTAGCCGCCGACAACGCCCCGTATGTCACCACGCGGAGCCCCGAGGCCCTGGCTGGCTCGATTCTTGCCCTTGCCGGAGCGCCGGAGCGCCGCGCCGTGCTGGGCGCGGCCAACCGCGCCGAGGCGGTTCGCAGCTACGATCAAGAAGCGATGTTTGCCGCCTACGGCGCGTTGTTCGACACCATGATAGAGCACCGCCGCGTGTAGCGACGCCCACAACTATCACGACCGCCGCCCGCAGCCGAACTGACCCGCACCGAACGGCGCTGCTCGGCCCACCCTCGCACCGATCCCATTTCAGGCCCATATTACCTGTCAACACGAACCGGGCGGAGCCCCTCCCATGACCACCGATGTCGAAGATGTCCTGACGCAAGCCGCGGCTTGGCGCAAAGCCGGCGAGCAAGTCGCAATCGCCACCGTCACCGAAACCTGGGGCAGTTCTCCCCGCCCCGCCGGCAGCCAGATGGCCGTGACCGCTTCCGGTCGGATGGCGGGATCGGTGTCCGGCGGTTGTATCGAAGGTGCGGTCGCCGAGGCCGCCCAGACCACCATGACAACCGGCATTCCGCAGCTGCTGGATTTTGGCGTCACGAACGAACGCGCCTGGGAAGTGGGCCTGGCCTGCGGCGGTAAGGTGAAAGTCTTCGTGGAGTCGCTGGCATGACGCCCGCCCTGCTTGCCGCGCTAGATAAGGCCCGCGCCGCCAAGCGCCCCGTGGTGCTCGCCACACGCTTGCCTGACGGCGCTCAGCGCTTGCTGCCCGATGCCAGCGCGCCCGCCGCGCTCAATGCCGCTGCCGCGACGGCGCTGGCGGACGACACTTCCGGTACCCACAAAATCGCGGGCGAGGACTGGTTCCTCCACGCCTACAATCCTCCGCTCCGCCTGATCGTGGTGGGCGCTGTGCATATCGCACAGGCGCTGGTTCCATTCGCTACCGAGGTTGGCTTTACCGTGACCGTCGTGGACCCGCGCCGTGGCTTCGCGTCCGACGAGCGCTTCCCCGATGTCACCATCCGCGCCGACTGGCCCGACGAAGCGATGGCGGCCCTGGCGCCCGACAGCCGCACCGCGGTGGTCACGCTGACGCATGATCCGAAGCTGGACGATCCAGCGCTGGACCACGCCCTGAGGTCGGACGCGTTCTACATCGGCGCGCTCGGGTCCCGCCGCACCCATGCCGCGCGGCTCACCAGGTTGCGCGCGCTGGGCCACGACGATCTGGCGCTGGGCCGTATCAAAGGCCCGGTCGGTTTGAACCTGGAGGCCGTCACCGCCCCCGAAATTGGCCTGTCCATTGCCGCCGAACTGGTCGCGGCAAGGCGCGGATCGCCGCTCGCCCCGAATAACGCCCAGAGCCGCCCCGCGGCGCAAGCGGCATGAGATTTGGCCCCGTCCCACTGGGGGAGGCGCGGGGCGCGATCCTCGCCCACTCCCACCGGCTGGACGCGCGCATGATTCGCAAAGGCGCGGTGCTGGATGACGCGGCGCTGGAGGCACTGCGCGCGGCCGGCGTAACCGAGGTGATCGCTGCACGTTTAGAACCGGGCGACGTGCCGGAAGACATCGCAGCCGATCGCATCGCCGCGCCACTGGTCTCGCCCCTGCTGGCGCGCACCCGCGCCGCGACCGGTCGCGTCAACCTGACCGCTGAGACCGCTGGCATCCTGATCACCGATGCTGGCAAGATCGATCGTCTCAATGGCGTCGACGAGGCGCTGACGGTCGGCACACTGCCGGACGGCGCGGTGGTGGCAAAGCGCGACCTGGTGGGGACCGTAAAAGTGATCCCCTTCGCCGTACCCGGCACCTTGGTGACCGTGGCCGAGACCGTTGCCCGCCATGGCGGTCCGGCACTGCGGCTGCATCCGTTCCGCGCCCTGTCGGTAGGTCTGGTCGTGACCGAACTTCCCGGCATCAAGGAAAGCGTCACCGAGAAGACCATCGCCGTGACCGAGGCTCGCATCACGGCGCTGGGCGGCACGCTGCTGCCGCCGCAGCGGGTGCATCACGACACGCCGTCCATCGCCGCCGCGTTGGAAGGCCTGGTGGCGCAAGGCGCAGACCTGCTGCTGGTGGCCGGCGCCTCGGCGGTGGTGGACCGGCGTGACGTGGGACCTGAAGGCATCGTGCGTGCCGGCGGCGAGATCCTGCATTTCGGGATGCCCGTAGATCCTGGCAACCTCATCTGCATCGGCCGCATTGGGCAGCGCCCCGCACTGATCCTGCCCGGCTGCGCCCGCAGCCCGAAGCAGAACGGGATCGATCTGGTGCTGCCACGCCTGTTCGCAGGACTTCCGGTCGGGTCAGCCGAGATCTCGCGCCTGGGAGTAGGCGGATTGCTCAAGGAAACGGACGCCCGGCCGCTGCCGCGCGAGAAGGCGACCGCCGAGGCCCGTGTGGGACCGGCGCCGCGCAGCGCGCCGGTGATCGCCGGCGTGATCCTGGGCGCGGGTCGGTCGCGCCGGATGGCCCCTCTCAACAAGCTTCTGGTCGTGGACCGCTCCGGCAAACCGATGATCGCGCGGATCGTGGATAACGTGCTGTCCTCCAACGCCCGCCCCGTGGTGGTTGTGACCGGACATCAGGCCGAGCAGGTCACGCACGCGCTGGGTGGCCGGCCGGTGCGCGTGGTGCATGCCCCGGACTACGCCGACGGGCTATCGGCGTCGTTGCGAGCAGGGATCGCCGCCGTTCCGCCCGAGGCCGCCGCCGCCATCGTCTGCCTGGGCGATATGCCGCTGGTGACGGGCCGCATGATCGATCGTCTTCTGGAAGCCTATGACCCGGTCGAGGGCCGCCTGATCGTGCTGCCCACATTCCGGGGCAAGCAAGGCAATCCGATGCTGTGGGACCGCCGCTTCTTCCCCGAGATCCTGCGCATCACCGGGGATTCCGGCGCCCGCTTTCTGCTGGCCCAGCACATCGAACACGTCGCCGAGGTGGAAATGTCCGACGATGCGGTGCTGCGCGATTTCGACACCGCCGAGTCTTTGGCAACATTGCCGCCCCGGCTGCGTCCGGCCGGCTGACCGATGCCGATCTGCGAGGTTGATCCCTGGCGGTTGCAGTATTTCGACGGCGTTGCCTGCCCCCCGGAGGTGCGTATCTCCACCGAGGATGCCGACTCGTGGCAATGGTATCCGGCCCATCGCTGGATCTACGACAAACTCGCCGTGGCACAGTCGCAAGGGTTGGAAGCAGCGCCACACGGCGTCATGCCGCCGTCCTTTCCCGTGTTCTCCAAGCCGATCATCAACCTGCGCGGGATGGGGACCGGCAGCCGAGTAATCGCCTCGGCCGCGGACTATGCGGCGGCGCTGACCCCTGGTCATTTCTGGAGCCGACTGCTGACGGGTCGGCATGTCAGCTCCGACGTGGCGCTGGTAGACGGGGCGCCGCACTGGTGGCGCCACGCGACCGGGGCGCCAGGGCCCGGGGGCGTGTTTGAATACTGGCAGATCCACGCCGAGCAAATCCCGGAGGTGGAGGAATGGTGCGGCGCCTGGGCCGCCCGGCATCTGCCCGGTTACACCGGGATGGCGAATTTCGAAACCATCGGCGGACGTATCATCGAAGCGCATTTGCGTTTCGCAGATCAATGGCCCGACCTGTATGGACCCGGCTGGGTCGCGGCGCTGGTTCGGCTCTACGCGGACGGCGTGTGGGATTTCGATGATGCATCGCGAAGCGACGGGTTCAGCGTGGTACTGTTCGCTCCCCACGGGCCACGCTACCGGCATCCGCCGGAGGCGGTGGTGGCTGCGGTGCGGGCCTTACCGGGGGTGAGCAGCGTGCAGATCACCTTCCACGCCGAGCGCGATCCGGCGCGGCACGCGATGCCGCCGGGCGGCTTTCGCCTCGCAATCGTGAACGCCCACGACCTGGCTGCCGGGCAGACCGGGCGGACCATGCTGGCGGCGGCGATGGGGGTGTAGCTGATGGCATCGTCCAGACCACGACACTCACCAATCGGGCCACGTACGCATAACAATCGCCACGGGATCGATGCCGACGGCGCTGCTACGCAACCGCTTCGGCGCGTGATTTGAATCCATCGCCTCGTCGCCGAACCAGGGCGACGACAGGGCGCGCGGAATGGCGGGCCCTAATACCCGCGTGTCCAGTCGATCACGTTCTGTAACGTCCTCCCGCCCAGGAACGCGGCCAGGTTGTCGCGGAACAGGTCGATCGCCCCATGCCGGGCGGTATCGGCCGCGCCGGAGACATGGGGCGTGAACAGCACCCGCAGATCCTGCCACAGGGTTTCCGGCGGTGGATGCTCAAACTCTCCCTGGTACACATCCAGCATCACGCCGCGCAGCCGGCCTGCGACGAGAGCGGCTTCCAGCGCGACCTCATCCACGATCTCCCCGCGCGCCACATTCACCAGAACACCCCCCGGTTTCATCGCCGCGAAGCGGGCCGCGTTGAAAAGATGCGTGGTGGCCTCGGTCCACTGGCAGCAAATCGCAACCGCGTCGGCTTCCGCCAGGAACCCGTCCAGCGCCTCCGGCCCCGCCAGCGCTGCAAACCCCGTGGGAAGGATGGTCGCGCCGGTTGTCCCGCGCGTGCCGATCACGCGCATCCCCAAAGCGGCACCGAGTCGCCCGACCTCCCGCCCGATCCCTCCGGCCCCCACCACGCACAGCGTCTTGCCCGCGATCAGCCAGGGTCGGTAAGCACGATGGTTGAAGTCGGAACGGTCCGCCGCAGCCACGTCCAGCCCCTTGGCGAAATGCAGGATCCCGGCGATCGCATATTCCGCCATCGCCAGCGTATTGCCGACGCCGCGCGAGGTGGTCACGATCACATCGCTTCCCCACAGATCGCCCAGCCGCAGATTGGACGCGCCGGCGGGGCGCTGATGGAACCAGCGCAGCCGCGGCGCGCGGGCGCGCAGGTCGCGCGGGAACGGCCATCCGCCCAGGATCACCTCGGCTTCGGCCAGCAGTGCGTCGCGTTCGGCGCGGGTCCCGTGGCCGACGCTGCCATCGGTCAGGTAACGACGGGCGGTGAAGTCAGGCCAGGTGGCGCGAATTTCGCCGTCGAACCAACCGCCCGCATCGGTCAGCATCACGCGCGGATCGACCGCTGCGATCGCGGCACGATCGGCCGCGCTCAGGCGCAGGATCGTCACGACCCGAAGCGCGGCCATGCGGCTCAGCCGCGCTGGATCAGTTCGATCGAGACATTCTCCGGTCCGCGCAGAAACGCGATGCGCACGCCAGGCCGCGCGGTCATCGGGTCGAGCGTGAAATGCACGCCCTTGGCCTTAAGTTCCGCCGATGCGGCGTCGATATCCGACACCGTCAGGCCGATATGTTCCAGCCCGAAATACGGCGCATCCGGTGGCATGGCGGTGGACAGCGACGGATTGGCCGGCGCGATGAACACCTTCTGTCCGCCACCCAGCAGCAGGTCGATGCGCGTCGCTCCGTCAGCCTGCGGCGTGCGGATCACCTCGGCACCCAGTTTGTCCTGATACCAAGCCGCGGTGGTAGCCGGGTCGGGGCTACGTAGGTGGATATGTTCCCAGGTAAAAGCGGTCATGATCGGTCCTTCCGGTCAGTGGGTGGTTGCAAACGCGGGCATCACGTCGGAGCACAACAATTCCAACGCGCGGCGCACCTGCGCATGCGGAATCCGGCTGCCGGAGTTGAGCTCGGCCAGGATTCCATCGATGCCAAGTTCGTCACGCAGCGCCGCCAGCCTGTCGATCACCATCGCGGGAGTGCCGACGATGATTTTTTCGCACAAGGCTTCGTCGTAATCGATCGCTTGCAGGCGCTGGCCGCGTTCGGCGCGCTGCTCGATCGCGCGGGTGCCGCTGCTCGTCGCGGTCTGTTCCAACTGCGCGCCCAAAGTGCGGTAAAGATGCATGATCGACTCGCGCGGTTCCTCACGCGCCTGCTGTTCGGTGTCGGCCAGATAGACAGGGACGCGCAGGAACACCTGACCGTGGCCGGAGTGGCCCGCCGCCGCCCAGGCCTCGCGATAGGCGCGCAGGTTGGGCACCAGTTCCGATAGCGTGCCGAGGCGCACCGCGCAGAAGATCGGGTAGCCCGCCGCGCCGATCGCGGCGTAGGTGTCGGGGCTGGTCGCGGCAATGCGAATCTCGGGCAGCGGCTGGCTGAAAGGTTTCGGAACGGCGCAGATGTCATGGAAGCGATAGAACTTGCCCTCGAAGCTGAAACGGTCCTGGGTCCAGGCGCGGCGCAAAATCTCCAGTATCTCAGCGAAGCGTTCGCGGCTTTCGGCATAGGGGATACCGTAGGCGTCGTACGTGCGCGGGAAGCCGCTGCGGCCGACGCCGAAGATCAGCCGGCCATGGCTGAGTTGATCGACGGTCGCCGCTTCCTCGGCCAGGCGCAGCGGGTGACACAGCGGCAGCACCTGGACGGCGATACCAATTTTCATCCGCGTGGTACGCGCGGCGATATTGGCAGCAACCGTGAGGGGGGCGGCAAGCACCGAGCGGTCGGGGGCGACATGAAGCTCGGCCAGCCACATCGCATCCAGCCCCCAGCGTTCGGCCGCATCGACCAGTTCCAAGGACTGGGCAAACGCCGCGGCCTCGGTCTGGCCAGGGCTGCGTTGGAACTCATGGAACATGCCGAATTCCATCCTGGGCTTCCTTTGGTAGCCTGGTTGGGCGGGCGGAGCCGCCGGTCTGGGGCCGACGCTAGCGCTCTCCGGGCCGCCCGGCCAGACGGCGCCAACGAGGGCGGAGATCAGGCCTACCGCCGCATCGGATCAGCGATCCGGGGTTGCCGCAAGGGAAGTGTGCGAGGGAATCCGCGGCGCGCGTGCAAGCGGGAATCTTGCGCGGCGCAGTGGACTCCGTCAGCACGTACGAACGGGTCGCATTCAGAAATGCGGGTCTAGCGTCCGCGGAACCGTGGCGCGCGCTTCTCGGCGAAGGCCGCCACGGCCTCGCGATGGTCTTCGGTCATGCCGGTGCGGGCCTGGTGCACCGCTTCCAGATCCAGCACCGCCTCCATCGGTTCGGTCTCGGCCGCCAACAGGTTACGTTTCATATACTGGAATGCCACGCCGGGGCCGGCGGCGATGCGGCGGGCCAGCGCCAGCGTCTCGTCAAGCACGGTGGCGTCGTCCACGACGCGGGTGACCAGGTTGGCGGCAAGCGCCGCCTCGGCGCCGATCACTTCGCCCAGCAGATACAATTCCCGAGCCTTGGCCGGCCCGACCAGCCGGGTCAGCAGCCAGGTGCCGCCAAAATCGCCGGAGTAGCCGATGCCGCCGAACCCGGTCCCGAACCGCGCGCCGCGGGCGGCGACACGCAGGTCGCAACTCATTGCCAACCCCAGCCCGGCGCCCACCGCCGCGCCGTTCACCGCCGCCAGGATCACTTTCGGGTGGCGGCGCATCAGGCGCGGCAGGCGATGCATCCGTTCCAGCCGCGCGACCCGGTCCTCAAAATTCTGGTGGCCGCGATGGGCCATGTCCTTCACATCGCCGCCGGCGCAGAACGCGCGCCCAGCGCCGGTCAGCACGATCGCGCCCACTTCTGGGTGGGTGGCGGCGCGTTCCAGCGCGTCATGCAGCGCGGTCAGCATATCCTGGGTGAAGGCGTTGAGGCGCTCCGGCCGATTGAGGGTCAGCAGCGCGACCCCGTCGGTCAGGGTTTCGGTCAGGTCGGACATGCCGGCTCCCAGTGTGTAGAACGGAGCCAGAATGGCCGCCGTGATCGGCCCGCGCAACCCGTTGCCGG
>DAHWDR010000041.1:0-3929 GCA_027330745.1 Acetobacteraceae bacterium
ATTGGCGCTTTTCGGTCGGGCTCGCGTGCCTTGTCGGCGATAGCCGGCGCAACTCGGTTCCCTGAATGGAAAAGTAAGTATCGGCCCGCACGGTGCGGGTCGCCAAGTGTTCGGAGAATCGGTGGCAATGGCAACCGGTACTGTTAAGTGGTTCAACGGTCAGAAGGGCTACGGCTTCATCCAGCCCGATGACGGCGGCAAGGACGTGTTCGTGCATATCTCGGCGGTCGAGCGCTCGGGCATCGGCACCCTCAATGAAGGTCAGAAGATCAGCTTCGACCTGGAGCGGGGCCAGCAGGGCAAGATGGCCGCGGTCAATCTGAAGCGGTCCTGACCCACCCGCCGTCGCCCGCCATCACGGCGGGCGGCGGCGTTCGGCTTAACCATTTTGCAACCGACGCGGGTAGACACCCTCGTTTGTGCAACCCGACCCCCGACCCGCGGAACGCTGGCGGCGCTGGTTTCCCAACCAGGCGATCCTGCGCGCGTTCGCCATAGGACTGATCCTCGGCGCACTGCTCGGATTGGCCGTCGCCCTCATCCCGCTACCGCCTACCGCACGGGCCGCGGCGCAGCTGATCCTGGCAGCCGCGATGACCGCTTGGCTCGCGATGCGACTGCGGCAGCGAGACCGGCAACTGGCGCTGCTCGGTACCCATGGCCGGAACCCGATCCTGTGGCTTGACGATGCCGGCCGTATCCGCGGTGCCAGCGAAGCCTGCGGCGCGCTGTTCGACATTCCCCCCGCGGCGCTGATCGGCCAGACGTTCGCCACACTCTGCCATCCGGATGACGCGGCCGCCCTGTGCGGCCTGCTCGCGATGCGCCCGGCGCCCACCGGACCGCTTGAGCCGCTGCTACGACTGCGCGGCGCCGATGGCTCCTGGCTGGCGGCGGAACTGACCCTGGCGGAAGACCCCGGCGGCGGGCTGATCTGCGCGCTGCGCGATGTCTCCCGCTGGCAACAGGCCGTGGCCGCGGCGCGCGCGAGCGAACGCGACTACGCCCTGATCGCCGAACAAGCCGGAGACATGATCGTCCGGGTCCGTCCCGATCGCACCCGCGCCTATGTCTCGCCGGCCGCCAACGAGGTTTTGGGATATAGCGCGGCCGCCCTCTACGACATGGATTTCACCCAGATTGTCCATCCCGAGGACCGCGCACGTGTCGGCGCCGCCTTCGCCGCGCTGGTCCATCACGGCGGACAGACCACCTGCCGGTTCCGGATGGAGCACCGCACCCGGGGCTGGATCTGGGTGGAATCACGCTGGACCGGGTTGGCGACAGGCCAGCCCAATCAGGAGTGCGACCAAGGGCACGATGTGGTCGCGATCGTGCGCGACATCTCGGCCCGGGTCGCGGCCGAGGAGAGCTCGGCTTATCTGGCCCGCCACGACCCATTGACCGGACTCGCCAACCGCGCTTTGTTCGCTGAGCGCACCGAAGCGGCGCTGACCCATGCGCTCATATTGGATCCCCCGCCCGATCCCCCGCTGGCCCTCCCGACAGGTGTCTGCGCGGTCTTGTGCCTGGATCTCGATCTGTTCAAATCCGTCAATGACACGCTGGGCCATGCCGCTGGCGATGCATTGTTGTGCGAAGTTGCGCGCCGGCTAAGCGCGTGCGCGCGCCAGACCGATACGGTCGCGCGTCTGGGTGGTGATGAGTTTGCGATCCTGTTGCCCGGCGCAGAACGGGTGAAGGACGCAGCGGCCCTGGCGGGACGGGTGCTGGTTGCACTGGCCGAGCCGGTGATGCTGGAGGGGCGCGCGGCAAGTATCTCGGCCAGCGTCGGGATCGCGCTCGCGCCCGAACACGGGGCCGATTACGACACGTTGCTGCGCCGCGCCGATGCAGCGCTGTACCGAGCCAAGGCCCGCGGCCGCGGGCAATGGCAACTATTCGCGCCGGCGCTGGAGCACCATCGCCGAGCCCGCGACCGCACCGTAACCGAACTGCGTCAGGCGGTGGGAAGCGGCGCGTTCGTTCTGCATTATCTGCCCACCGTGGCGCTGGATACCGGCCGCTTCACCGGGTTTGAAGCGCTGCTGCGCTGGGACCACCCGGAGCGCGGTCTGCTCCGTCCCGGCACATTCCTCCGGCTCGCCGAGGAAACCGGTCTGATTGCCCCGATCGGCGCCCTGGTGCTGCGCCAAGCCGCCGAGGACGCGGCACGCTGGCCCGGCACGCTGCCGGTAGCGGTCAATTTCTCCGCCGCGCAACTGCGCACGCGCGGGCTGGCAACATCGGTGCTGCGGACCCTGGCCGCGGCCGGTTTGGCGCCAGAGCGTCTGGAGATCGAGATCACTGAACCAATCCTGACCGACGACGACCGCGGCGCCATGGCCGAACTGCACCGGCTGCGCGCGGCCGGAGTCCGGCTGGCGCTCGACGATTTCGGAAGCGGGCATGGAGCCTTGCGCTACCTGCGCCGCGTCCCGGTGGACCGAATCAAACTGGATCGTAGCTTCGTGCAGGACCTGAGCACAAACCGGACCACGCGCGAGATTGCTCGGGCCATGGCGAGCCTCGCGCAGGGCCTCGGGATCGTCGCCGCGGCCGAGGGCGTGGAAACCGCCGAGCAACGCGATCTGCTGCACACCGCCGGCTACGACGAGGCGCAAGGCTTCCTGTTCAGCCGTCCCGTGCCGGCCGCCGCCGTGGCCGCATTGCTCGCGCCGGCGCTGGTGGCAGCTTGACCCGCCCCTATCGCAGCCGTCGCTGCGCCGCGCCCAGCCAGATCATCGACAGCGTCACGCCGACCGCCGGCACCGCCGCCGCGGCCAGGATGTCCCGCCCCGACCAGCCGGAGGCGACCATCGCGCCGCCCAGCAGCGGTCCCAGGATGGTGCCGATGCGCCCCGCCCCGGTCGCCCAACCGGCCCCGGTGGAGCGAATCGGCGCCGGATATACCCGCCCCGACAATGCATTGATCCCGTGCTGGCAGCCGCCCACGCCGATCCCCGCGACGCCGATGATGGCGGTCAGCGCCGCATAGGGCGGATTGAACACCCCGATCGCGAACAGGCACACCGCGCCCAGCGCCAGCAGCCAGGTCAGCACGTTTTCCATGCCCATCCGATCGACGATCGGCGCGGTTCCCCAGGCACCGACGATGGTGCCCAGTGCATACATGGTGGTGGCGAAGATCGCCCATGCGGGCGGGACGCCGGTGGCATGCAGCACCACCGGAAGCCAGAGCAGGATCAGGTAATTGTTCAGCAGGTTCAGAAGGTTCATCGCCCATAGTGCCAGTGTCGAGGACCCCAGCCGGTTCTGAAACAACGCCGCGACCCGGTTGGCAGGCGGATGCTCGGTGTGGAACACGTTGGATTCCGGCAACCAGACGACCAGCGCGATCACGACCAGCAGCGGCAGCGCCCCGCCCAAGCCGAAGATCCATGGCCAGCCCAGGAACCGCACGATCTGGCTGGCCGCCAGCCCGCCGATCACGTTGCCGACCGACACGCCCGAGCTCATCATAATGACCAGCCGACCCTGGCGGTCCTCGGGTGCGTGATCGGTCGCCAGAGCGATCGCCAGCGGGACGCCGCCACCCAGGCCCAACCCGGTCAGGAAGCGCAGCCACAGCAGCGCCTGCGGCCCACCGGCGAAGGCACTGAGCAACGAAAACAGCCCGAACGTGGCGACGCAGCCGATCAGCACCGGCTTGCGCCCCACATGGTCCCCGATCGGCCCGGCGATCAGCGCGCCGAACAGCAGGCCGATATTTCCCGCTGTGAAAATCCCGGTGAACACCACCGGCTTGACGTGCCAGGCATCGATCAATGACGGCGCGGCAAAGGCGACCGAGGCGAAATCGTAGCCCTCCAGCGCGAGCACCAGGCCGCAGAGCCAGGCGACCAGCACCGGCGCGGGAATGGCGCGCGTGGGCGCGGCGATCGTTCCGTTCGGCATTTTTCCCCCTC
>DAHWDR010000043.1:0-4245 GCA_027330745.1 Acetobacteraceae bacterium
CGAGATGGCCTATTTCGAGTGCCTGCACGAGGTGAAGCTGATCGTCGATCTGATCTACGAGGGCGGCATCGCCAACATGAACTACTCGATCAGCAACACCGCCGAATACGGCGAATACGTCTCCGGGCCGCGGATCGTGAATGCCGACACCAAGGCGGAGATGAAGCGGGTGCTGGCCGATATCCAGTCCGGCAAGTTCGCGCGCGACTGGATGCTGGAAAATAAGGTCAACCAGACCAGTTTCAAGGCGATGCGCGCGAAAATGGCGACCCACCCGGTCGAGCAGATCGGCGAGAAGCTGCGCGCCATGATGCCGTGGATCGCCAAGAACGCACTGGTGGACAAGGCGCGGAACTGATCGCGGATGGCGTGACTTCTTCCGGCGTGCCAGCTAATCCGGCCGGCACGCCGGAGTTTCCTATGCGCGTTCTGTTCGTCATCCACGAACTCGCCCTCAACGGCGCCGTTACCGCGCTGCTGGCGCAAATTCGCGCCCTTATTGCGGAAGGTGCGCGGGTAACCGTGCTCACCCCGCCCCTCGACGGGGAGGCCGCCGCGCTGCGGGCGGAATTTGCCGCCGCCGGCGCGACCCTGGTGGCCACCACCACCGCCGCCGATCACGATATTGCCGTGGGCTGCACCGTGTTCGCCGCCGATGCGCTGGTGGCGCTCGCCGGTGCCCTGCCCTTTGTCTGGTGGATCCACGAAGGCATGGCCGGGGTCCGTCACGTGCTCGCGCACAAGGATGGGATGCGCCTGCTCGGCGGTGCCGCGCGGCTGGTGTTTCCCGCCCGCGCCACGGTGGAACAGGTCTGGGCCGGGACGCTGCTGGGCCTGCCGCCGGGACGGGTGGAGATCATTCCCGCCCTCGTGCCGTCGCCCGAACCGGGTCCTGCGGCGCCGAAACCCGATGGTCGCGTGCGGGTGCTCTGCGTCGGCTCGGTCTATCCGCGCAAGCGCCAGGCGGATCTGATCGCCGCCGTCGCCGCCTTTGGTCCCGCCGCCCCGGTGGAATGCGTGTTCGCCGGCAGCCTGGTCCGGCTGGACCCGCCGGGTGACCGGCTTGCCGCCGCCGATCCTGATCGGTTCCGCTTCGCCGGCGGTCAGACCCCGGCGGCGTTGCAGGCGCTGTACCGTTCTGCGGACATTTTCGCTTTGCCGTCAGGCGAGGAAAGCTTGCCGATCGCGCCGATCGAGGCGGCCTGGCATGGGCTGCCTCTGGTCCTCAGCGATTTGCCCGGCCATGCCGGACTTTGGCGCCATGGCGTGACCGCCCTGCTGCACCCGCCGGGCGATGTGGAACTGCTCGCCTGGTCGCTGAAGATGCTGATCGAAACCCCGCCGCTGCGGGCACGGCTGGGGCAGGCGGCGCGCGGCGTCGCCGGACGCTTCGGCCCGGCCCGCACCACCGCGCTGTTCACGGCCTTGCTCGCCGAGGTGCTGGCGGCGCGGGCGTCATGACCCCCCCCGATCCCTTTCCATTGGGCATCATCGCTGGCGGCGGCCGGCTGCCGCTGGATCTCGCCGCCGCCGTCGCCGCCACCGGGCGGGGCGTGTTCGTGATCGGCCTCGAAGGCCACGCCGACCCCGCCGCCCTGGCGCCCTACCCCCACGCCTGCCACCGTATCGGCGCCGCGGGGGCGATCCTGGACGCGCTGCGCGAAGCCGGCTGCCGCGAGGTGGTGCTGCTCGGCACCGTGCGCCGCCCGTCCCTGGTGACGCTTCGCCCGGATGCCGGCGCGGCACGGCTGATCCCGCGCCTGGGCCGGGCGTTTTTCGGCGGCGATGACGGGCTGCTCTCCGCCGTGATCCGGGTCGTCGGCGAGGAGGGCTTCACGGTCCGCGGCGCCCATGAACTGCTCCCCGGCACGCTGGCGCCACAGGGCCTGCTGACGCGAAACGCCCCGGATGCGGAGGCGGGCGCCGATATCGCCCGCGGCATCGCGGTCGCCCGCGCCCTGGGCGGCGTCGATGTCGGCCAGGGCTGCGTGGTGCAGCAGGGCCTGGTGCTGGCGGTGGAAGCGATCGAGGGCACCGATGCCATGCTCGCGCGCGCCGCCGCCCTGTCCCATCCCGGCCCGGGCGGGGTGCTGGTGAAGCTGGTCAAGCCCGGCCAGGACCGCCGCGCCGACCTGCCGACGATCGGGCGCGCCACCATCCGCGCCGCCGCCGCCGCCGGACTGCGCGGTATTGCCTATGCCGCCGGCGCCACCTTGCTCGCCGAACCCGACGCGCTGGCCGGCGAGGCAGACGCGGCGGGGATTTTCCTGCTAGGAATGGACCCAGACACGTTCACCGCATCCGGAGACGAACCCATGAGCCGCTTCCTCCACACCATGCTGCGCGTCGGCGATCTGCAACGCAGCATCGATTTCTACACCAAGGGCTTCGGCATGAGCGAGCTGCGCCGCCGCGACGTGCCGGACGGCAAATACACCCTGGCCTTCGTCGGCTACGGGCCGGAGGAGTCCCACTCGGTGATCGAACTCACTTACAATTACGGCACCGATCGCTACGAACAGGGCACCGCCTTCGGCCATCTGGCGATCGGCGTGCCGGACGTTGCCGCCACCACCGAGATGCTGCGTGGCCTCGGCGCCAAGGTGACCCGCGAACCCGGCCCGGTGAAATTCGGCACCAGCATCATCGCCTTCGTCGAAGACCCGGACGGCTACAAGATCGAGCTGGTCCAGCGCGCCTGACCCGGGGAGCCGCCGCGATGCGCGTCAGTGTCGTCCAGATGAATCCCGGTGCCGACAAGGCCGAGAACATCGCCCAGGCGCGGCGGCTGCTGGACGCCGCGATCGCGGCCGATCGCCCCGACCTGGTCAGCCTGCCCGAAGTCTGGACCTGCCTCGGCGGGTCGCGGGAGGGCAAGCTGGCCCAGGCCGAAGACCTGCCGGCGCGCGGCTCCAACGCCCCGGGCGGGGCGGCATACGAGTTCCTGCGCGGTATCGCCCGGTCCGCGCGCATCCATGTCCATGGCGGCTCGATGCAGGAACGCGCCGGGCCGGACCGGCTGTTCAACACCACCGTGGTGTTCGACCCGGACGGCACGGAAATCGCCCGCTACCGCAAGATCCATCTGTTCGACATCACCACGCCGGACGGCACCGGGTTCTGCGAAAGCAGCCTGTATGATTCAGGCGACGAGACGGTCACGTTCCGCGCCGGCGATGTCACGGTGGGGGCAGCGATCTGCTACGATCTGCGGTTTTCCGAATTATTCGCCCGGCTGCGCCAGGACGGCGCCGAGCTGATCATGCTGCCCTCGGCGTTCACCTTGCAGACCGGCAAGGACCATTGGGAACCGCTGCTGCGCGCCCGCGCGATCGAGACCCAGTGCTGGTTCGCCGCCGCCGCCACCTGGGGCAAGCATCTGGAAGGGGCGCGCGGCGAACCGCGCTTCACCTACGGCCATTCCCTGGTGGCCGATCCCTGGGGCCAGGTGGTCGCGCAGGTCTCGGACGGCACCGGCTGGGCCACGGCGCGGATCGACCCGGCGCTGACCGCGCGGGTGCGCCGCGACATGCCGGTGGAGACGCATCGGAAGCTGCGATGAGCGCGGGCGTCTGCTTCCTCGCCAGCGCCGCGCCGCTGGCGCAGGAGGCGCGGGCGCGGCTGATGGGCCGTTACGGTGACGCGGCGTTCGATCAGGCGGATATCATCGTGGCCCTCGGCGGCGACGGGTTCATGCTGGAGACGCTGCACCGCGTCCTGGGGCGCGCAACGGCGGTGTATGGGATGAATTGCGGCTCGGTCGGGTTCCTGATGAACCCGCTGACCGAATACGGCCTGACGGAAAAGCTGGCGGCGGCGCAGCCGGTGGTGCTCAATCCGCTGCGCATGCATGCCGTCACCGCCGCCGGGGCGGTGGCGGAGGCGCTGGCGCTGAACGAGGTCTCGCTGCTGCGCCAACTGCACCAGACCGCCAAGCTGCGCATCACCATCGACGGCACGGTGCGGCTGGCGGAGCTGATCTGCGACGGAATCCTGGTTTCCACCCCGGCCGGGTCCACCGCCTACAACCTGTCCGCGCATGGTCCGATCGTGCCGTTATCGGCGAATTTGCTGCCGATGACGCCGATCAGCGCGTTCCGCCCGCGGCGCTGGCGCGGCGCGCTGCTGCCCGCGACGGCCGAGGTGCGGTTCGACATCCAGGAGGCGGATAAGCGCCCGGTGGCGGCGGTGGCGGATTCTTACGAAGTGCGCGACGAGGTTTCGGTGTCCGTGGGGCTCGACCGG
>DAHWDR010000066.1:0-15934 GCA_027330745.1 Acetobacteraceae bacterium
CGCGCAATCGCTACTTCAAGCACGGCAACGGCCTGGGCGGCGTCCGCCTCGGCGCGCAAGGTCGCGGCCAGGTCGCGCAGCGCCGCATCGCGCGCCAGGCTTCGCAGACGCAGCAGGGGGGGGAGTGGATTACGGGCCATGCGGGGCAATCGCGATGCCGAGTGCAGTGAAGGCCCGGTCCAGCCCGGCGGTTTCGGCGCGGTCCTGGCGCAGTACGGACTCAATCGCTGGGGCGAGCGCCAGGGCTTCGTCCACGGCCGGATCGGTGCCGGCGCGGTAGGCTCCAAGCCGGACCATGTCCGCCATGTCCGCCTGCACCGCCAGGAGCGCGCGCGCGCGGCGAACCATGGCAGTACGTTCTGCATCCAGACAGCTCGCGGCGGCGCGCGACAGCGAGCGCAGAACGTCGATCGCCGGGTAGCGCCCGGCTTCGGCGATGCGTCGGTCCAGCACCACATGCCCGTCCAGGATTCCGCGCACCGCGTCCGCTACCGGCTCGTTATGGTCGTCACCTTCCACCAGAACGGTAAACAAACCGGTGATATGGCCGGACGGATAGGGAGCCGCCGGATGTTCTGGTCCTGGCCCGGCGCGTTCCAGCAGGCGGGGGAGTTCGGCGAACACGCTGGGCGGGTAGCCCCGGGTGGCCGGCGGTTCGCCGGCGGACAGCCCGATCTCACGCAGCGCCAGGCAATAGCGGGTGACGCTATCCATCAGCAGCAGCACCTGGCGCCCGCGGTCGCGGAAATACTCGGCCACGGTCATGGCGGCGTGCGCGGCTTCCCGGCGCATCAGAGGGGAAGAGTCGGAAGTGGCGACCACGGTCACGGCGCGCGCCCTGGCCGCCGGATCGAGCTCATCTTCCAGGAACTCCCGCACCTCCCGACCGCGTTCCCCGACCAAGGCCAGGACCGTGACGTCGGTTTCCGCGCCGCGCGCCAGCATCGCGAGCAGCGTCGATTTCCCGATCCCGGAGCCGGCGAACAGCCCCAGACGCTGACCGCGCCGGGTGGTGGCGAAGAGATCGATCGCGCGCACGCCTAGTCCGATCGGCGGCCCGAGCCGGGCGCGGCCGGCCGCCGGCGGCGGCGCGGCGCGCACCCGGCGGGGTTGGCCGAGGGGCAGTGATCCGCGGCCGTCCAGGGCCGCGCCCAGCGGGTCGATCACACGGCCGAGCCAGGCTTCGCACGGGGCCAGAGCGCCCGGCTCGCCGAACACCAGGCCGGTGGACGCGGCGCGTGTAGCCACCTCGGCGGCGGCGCCGGGCCCGAGACCGTCCAGCGGACCGAAGGCCATCGCGCGGGCCAGACGGTCGCGGAACCCGACCACTTCGGCCAGTACCGGAATGCCGGGGCCGCGCGGGTGCAAAACGAGGCGACTGCCAACTGCGATCTGGCCGGAAAGCCCCGTGATCTCCGCCATCAGGCCGGTGAGACCGACGATTTCGCCACGCAGCGTGAACGGGGCGATTGCGCGCAAGGCCGGGGCGGCAAGGGTCATTGCGCTTCCTTCCATCGGAGGCAGAACATACCAATAATGCGTCATAACCCGTGACACGGGACGGTCAGATGGAGCCACAGGGGTATCCTAGGCGTATGTGCACTTTATGTTCTTGTCCGATCTCGGCAGTCCTGAATTTGGTACACGCTAAAGGTGAAAAATCTCTGGCCGCGCACACGCTATGGTGGTAGCACTACACCCATAGGTTGCGGAGATCGCCCCATGCGTGTCCTTCTCGTCGAAGACGACCTCACCGCTGCCCGCGGCATCACGATGGTGATGAAATCTGGCTCCGCGGTGGTCGATCACGCCGACACCGGGGAGGAAGCGTTGGAGCTTCTTCGTCATTATGAGTACGACGTGATGGTGCTGGACCTGATCCTGCCGGACATGGAGGGGTTCGAGGTCCTGAGGCGGATGCGTCACGCCCGCAACAACACGCCGGTGGTGGTATTGACCGGCATCGCCCGGGCGGAGGGGCGGGTGCGGGCCCTGAGCATGGGGGCGGACGACGTGCTGGGGAAGCCGTTCGACCCGGCCGAGTTGCTCGCGCGGATCCAGGCCGTGGTCCGTCGCAGCAAAGGGTTCAGCCAGCCAACATTGTGGCTGGGTCCAGTGCAGCTCAACCTCGACAGCCGGGACGTGCTGGTTCTCGGCCAACCTGTGCATTTGACCGGCAAGGAATATGCGATCCTCGAGCTGTTGGTCCTGCGCAAGGGCATGGTCCTGACCAAGGAGGTGTTCCTGAATCACCTGTATGGCGGCATGGATGAACCTGAGATGAAGATCATCGACGTGTTCGTCTGCAAGCTGCGGAAGAAGCTCGCGCTGGCAGGGGCTGGGAACGTGATCGGCACGGTCTGGGGCCGCGGTTACACGGTGCGCGACGTGGCGGAGGCCGAGGTGGCGACGACGCGGGAACTGACGGCGGCTTGAACCGCCTCCACCGCGTCAACCCGATCTTCACCCTTCCCCGTCAAACCCGCTTCCCACCCGGCCCGGCGCGTGGTTTCGTCCCGCTTGCCCGCCATCCGAAGCGGGAGACAGGGAGACGCCGATGACCGCCCTCGCCGTGCTGCTGATTGTCGTGATGACCGGCCTGGTGGCACTTTATGTCCACGACACGCGCCAGACCCAGCATACGATCTTGCGCAATTTCCCGATCCTCGGCCATGTCCGCTATTTCGCTGAGACTTGGGGCGAATACATGCGGCAGTATCACTACCTGCCGGATTGGGCGGAACGCCCGTTCAACCGGCTGGAACGGTCCTGGGTATATCGTTCCGCCAAAGGCGTCTCTAACCTCATGAGCTTCGGCTCTGAGAACGTTCCCGCTTTCGTGTTTCGCAACGCCCCATTCCCCGTCCTGGACGAGGAAAAGCGCCCCTTCCCCGGCAAGCAGATCGGCATCTCGGAAGGTCCAGGTGCCTGCCGCGAACCGTTCCTGGGCCGCAGCTTCTTCAATATCTCCGGCATGAGCTATGGCGCGTTGTCCCACGCTGCCGTCTCGGCCCTATCGCGCGGCGCCAAACAGGCTGGCATCTGGATGGCGACCGGGGAAGGCGGCCTGGCGCCCTATCATCTGGAAGGCGGCTGCGACGTGGTGATGCAGATGGGCACCGCGAAATACGGCGCCCGCGACGCCGCGGGCAATCTGTCGGAAGACCGCCTGCGCGACATCGCCGCCCATCCCCAGGTGCGGATGTTCGAGGTGAAGCTTGCCCAGGGCGCCAAGCCCGGCAAAGGCGGCATCCTGCCCGGCGTCAAGGTGACCAAGGAAATCGCCGCCATCCGCGGCATCCCGGAAGGTCAGGACAGCATCTCGCCGAACCGCCATCGCGACATCGGCTCGATCCGCGAGCTTGGCGCGTTCGTCGCCCGCGTCCGCAACGTCACCGGTCGGCCGGTTGGCGTGAAATTCGTTGTGGGCGACCCGGAGTTCCTTGATGAATGGTTCGCCGATTGCGTCACCCACCCGGAGGGGTGTCCCGACTACGTGCAGGTGGACGGCGGGGAGGGCGGGACCGGCGCGGCTCCTGCCCCGCTGATCGATTATGTCGGCCTGCCGATCACCGATGCACTGCCCATGGTGGCCGCCGCGCGCGACCGGGCCGGGCTGACCGAGAGGGTCCGCATCGTCGCGTCCGGCAAGCTGATCACGCCGGACAAGGTAGCCTGGGCGTTGTGCATGGGGGCGGATTTCGTGTCTTCCGCGCGCGGATTCATGTTCAGCCTGGGCTGCATCCAGGCGATGAAATGCGGCTCGGGCTTCTGCCCCACGGGAGTGACGTCGGCCGATCCGCGGCTGATCGCGGGGCTGGACCCCATGGACAAGGCCGTGCGCGCCGCCCGCTACGCGACCCGGGTGCGGGAGGAGGTGGAGATCATCGCCCATGCCTGCGGTTTGACCGATCCAACCGGGTTCCGTCCGCGCCACGTTACCGCGATCGAGCGCGGGGTTGGAGGATTCCGCGCCGCCGGCGGGGACTGACGCGGGGTGGTTCGTCACACCAGGCGTGGGTGTGATCCCGGCGACCGACAAGCGGGGTCGGACGCCGGATGAACACCCGGCGTCCGACCGCGGCGACCGGCTACTCCGCCGCCTCGGCGGTTTCGTTGTCTTCCACCGCAGTCAGCATCAGGTTGGCCACCACGCCCGATTGGTCGCGTATCTTGCGCTCGATCGCTTCAGCCAGGTCTTTGTGTTCGCGCAGGAATTGCTTCGCGTTCTCACGCCCCTGGCCGATGCGCTGGCTGTCGGCGCTGAACCAGGCGCCGGATTTCTCCACCGCGCCGACTTTCACGCCAAGGTCCAGCAGCTCGCCCATCTTGCTGATGCCTTCGCCGTACATGATGTCGAACTCTACCTGCCGGAACGGTGGCGCGAGCTTGTTCTTGACCACTTTCACGCGGGTCTGGTTACCCACCACCTCCTCGCGTTCCTTGATCTGACCGGTGCGGCGGATCTCGAGGCGGATCGAGGCGTAGAATTTTAGCGCATTGCCGCCGGTGGTGGTCTCCGGGTTGCCGAACATCACGCCGATCTTCATGCGGATCTGGTTGAGGAAGATGAACATGGTGTTGGAGCGTGACACGGACCCCGTGATCTTGCGTAAGGCCTGGCTCATGAGCCGCGCATGCAGGCCCATGTGGGAATCGCCCATCTCGCCTTCCAGCTCGGCACGCGGAACCAGCGCGGCGACGGAATCCACCACCAGCACGTCGATCGCACCCGAACGGACCAGGGTATCGGCGATTTCCAGCGCTTGTTCGCCGGCGTCGGGCTGGCTGATCAGCAGATTATCGACATCGACGCCAAGCTTGCGCGCATAGGTCGGATCGAGCGCGTGTTCTGCGTCGATGAATGCGCAGGTGCCGCCGCGCTTCTGCGCTTCGGCGATCGCGTGCAGCGCGAGTGTGGTCTTGCCCGAGCTTTCCGGCCCATAGATCTCGACGATGCGCCCGCGCGGCAGCCCGCCGATCCCCATCGCGAGATCGAGACCGAGCGAGCCGGAGGGTATCACCTCGATCTGCTCGTCGGCCGAGCGGGCACCCATGCGCATGATCGACCCCTTGCCGAACGCGCGTTCGATTTGGGTCAGGGCGGCGTCAAGGGCTTTGTTCTTTTCCATTCTGGAAATCCTGTGCTGGGCGTGACTACAACCTATACGTGCATCTAGGCAAGTTAGGTTCGCGTAAAGATTGCAGGTCTTTCGCAGGCCGGCAAGCGAACAAGTCAGGAACTTTAGTTTCAAATGGCTCTTAACCATTTGTTCAGAGTATGTTCGGGATTCGGCCGGGATGCAAGAACATTTTACGAACGTCGCTGCCCTGTCACGGCCGGGCATCCGCGGGTGGCCCAACCAAGTCCACCAGCGCGGCCAGCGCGAACGGCTTGCGTAAGAATACCCCTTTGCTTGGAGTCGCGTCTCCCTCGCTTTCGTAGCCCGAAATCAGGATCGCGCGCAGCCCCGGCCAGCGTCGCCGCAGCGCGCGCAACAGGCGCGGCCCGCCCATCCCGGGCAAGGTCAGATCTGCCACGACCAGCGCGGGGCGCGCGGCGGGCAGTGCGATCGCGGTCTCGGCGCTGTCGGCTTCGGTCACGCGCCAGCCGGCCTGGCGCAGCGCACGGGCCATCAGGCGGCGCAACGGGGCTTCGTCTTCCACCACCCAGATCGCGCCGGGATCGGGCGCAGGCAGGTCCGGTAGCGGCAGGAACAGGCGTGCGACCAGCCCTTGCCCAAGCGACCCGCCCAGCGCCAGATGCCCGCCGGCTTCCGCCAGCGTATCGCGCACCGACAGCAGGCCGAGGCCGGTGCCGTCCGGTTTGGTGGTGAAGAACGGGGTGAACAGATGGGCGGCCACTTCGGCCGTCAGACCGGGGCCGGAGTCGCGTAGGCTGACCACCGCCCAGCGTCCGGGCGGGACCGGCGCGGGGCCGGGCGCGGGTAAGCTGGGCACGGGTAAGCTGGGGAAGGGCACGCGCAAGGCGCATACCGCGCTTGTCAGGCGCAGCGTGCCTGCCGTCCCGATCGCCTGGGCGGCGTTGACCACCAGGTTCAGCAGCGCGGCGTGGAACCGGTCTGGGTCGATCCGCACCCGGGCCTCCGGCGCGGCGAGGCGGGTGGTCAGGTGCACACCCGGGGGCAGCAGGCGGGCCAGCACCGGGATCGCCTCCGTCAGCGCTGCGTCCAGCGGACACGGGCGCTGCGGGCGCGGCGGGGTGCGGCCTTCGCGCAGCAGACCGCGCACCAGCGCCGCGCCGCGGGCAACAGCGGCGCGGATTTCCGCCAGCGCCACGGCAGAATCGGGATCGCCGGCGCGCGTGGCCGCGGCGGCGGCGTCGATCCCGCCCAGGATATTGTTGAGATCGTGCACCACCATCGCGGTCCGCGCACCGATACGGGCCAGGCGGTCCTGCGGATCGGTCATGCGGCGGCTGGACGGAGGGCGCGCAGGCGCCAGACATAGGCGATCAGTTCGGCGACCGCCTGGTAGTGTTCGGGCGGGATTTCGGCATCCAGCTCCAGCCGATGCAGCGCGCGCGCCAGCGGTGGGTTCGCAACCAGTGGAATGCCATGCGCCTGGGCGGAGTCGCGGATTCGCGCCGCCATCGAATCAATCCCCTTCGCCACCACGCGCGGCGCGCCGCCGCGCGCCCGATCATAGGCCAGCGCCACTGCGTAGTGGGTAGGATTCGTCACCACCACGGTCGCTTTCGGCACCGCCGCCAGCATCCGCCGCCGCGCGCGCTGGAAGCGGATCTGGCGGATCCGCGCCTTGATCTTTGGGTCGCCGTCGGTGTCCTTCTGCTCCTCGCGCAGTTCCTGGCGGCTCATGCGCAGCGATTGCGCGTGACGGCGGCGCACCCATAGCAGATCGGCCAGCGCGATTGCGCCCTGTACCAGCAGCACCGCCACGAGCACGCGCAAGGTCATCGCGGCCAGGATCGGCGGCAGCGCCCGCGGGTCCTGGAACGGCGCGGCCCATAGAATCGGCAGCTCGCCGCGCAGCGCGCGCCACAGCGCGATCCCGAGTGCTGCCAGACGCAGCAGCGCCTTGACCGCCTCGATCGCCGAATCGGCGCCGAGCAAGCGACGGAGACCCGCACCGGGGCTGATGCGAGACAGATCGGGGCGCAATGAGGCCGTGCTGAACAGGAATCCGGTCTGCAACAGCACCGCCAGCACGCCGGCGATCAGCGCGGCCCCCAGCACCGGGGTCAGCACCGCCGCGGCGGCCTCGGCCAACAAGCGGATCGCTGCTGCCGGCGGAAGGTCGGGGCGGCGGAACGGGATTGCGAGCTGCTCCATCAGCCGGTGCGTCAGCGCCGGGGCGCGTAGCGCCAGAATCAGTGCGAACGCGGCCAGCCCCGCGAATCCTGGCAGTTCCCGCGACAGCGCAACCTGGCCGGATTCGCGTGCGTTCTGCAGCCGGCGCGGTGTGGCCGCTTCGCTGCGGTCGTCCGGGCTGGGCGCGCCCTCGGCCACGGATCAGCCGAGGCCCGGGAGCCGGTCGAACCCCAACCGCAGCGCATCCACCCAGGCGGTGACGATCCCGCCCGCCAACAGCGCCAACAGCGCCAGCCCGCCCAGGATTTGCGCCGGCATGGCCAGGAAATATACCTGCAACCGCGGAATCAGCCGCGCCACCACGCCGGTGGCGACCTGCCAGATCACGGCGGCAATCAGGAAGGGCGCGGCCAGCTGCACTGCCAGCGCGAAGCCGCGCGCCACCGCCGCCGTGGCCGCGCGCGCCCCGCCCCCCGCGCCAAGTACGTCCCCGGGCGGGAACAGCCGGAAACTGCCGGCCAGCGCCGCCACCGGTACCGCCCACAGCCCCGAGACCAGCACCGCGACCGTCGCGACCAGGCCGAACAGCCGGCCGAGCGCGGTGGATTGCCCGCCCAGCCCGGTATCCGGTTCCAGCACGTTCGCCAGCCCCATCATGTAAGCGATGACCTGGCCCGCCATCGGCAGCGCCAGCACCAGGGCGCGCGCCAGCCAGCCCAGCCACAGCCCGATGGCCGCATTCGCCGCCACCATCGCCGCGACCGCCAACATGTCGGGCGGCGCGGTCGGGATCAGCGGGCGGACCAGCGGCAGCAGCAGCAGGGTCAAACCGAGCGCCAGCCCGGCGCGCAACATCGGCGGCGGGGTAGCATCGCCAAGGCCTGGGAGCAGCATCACCGCCCCCGCGACGCGCGCCAGCACCAGGGTAAAGGCAAACGCCCACCCGGGCAGCGTGGCGAGAAGGGCGTCGCCGGTCACGGCGCGGTGACGCAAGGACCGGTCACGGCGCGGTGACGCGAGGACCGGTCACGGCGCGGTGACGCAAGGACTGGTCACGGCGCGGTCACGACGCGCCGAAGGCGACGATACGGCTGAACAGCAGCCGGGCGTAGCCGTCCAGCGCCGCCAGCATGAACGGGCCCAGGAACAACAGCGCCGCACCCAGCGCCAGCAGCTTGGGGACGAAGGACAAGGTAGCCTCGTTGATCTGCGTGACCGTCTGGATCAGCGAGATCACCAGCCCGACGAGCAGTGCGGCCGCCAGCAGTGGCCCCGCCAGCTTCAACGCGAGCAGCAGCGCGCCTTCCAGCAGGGCTCCGGTTTCTGCGCTTCCCATCGGTCACATCGGCATCTGCATGATGTCCTGATACGCCTGGACGAAGCGGTCGCGGATCGCGGTCGCGGTCTGCAACGTCAGCTCGGCCTTGGAGACCGCCATCACCACCTGCGTCAGGTCGCCCTGGCCGGCGACCGCTCCGGCGGCTTGCCGATCCGCCTGCCGCCCGTCCGCGATCGCGCCCGAGAGCGCGCGCTGCAAGGTGGCCCCGAAATCCTCCCTGCCCGCCGTGCCGCCCGCGTTGCCCGAAGCCGTATTGCCATAGGCGCGGGCGACGGCGGACGGGGTGACGGTGATCGTGGGGACCGCGCTCATTTCAGCAGATCGATGGTACGGGTCAGCATCGACCTAGTGGCCTGCATGACCGAGACATTGGCGTCGTAGCTGCGTTCCGCTTCGCGCATGTCCATCATTTCGACGAAGCTGTTGACGTTGGGCAGTTTCACGTAGCCCTGCGGGTTGGCGGCGGGATTGGACGGGTTGTAGCGCAACGGGAATGCGGACGGGTCGACGCCGATCCCGGCGACGTCCACCAGCTGCGTCCCGGCGGCGCTATCCATGCGATCGGCGAAGGTGATGGTCTTGCGCCGATACGGATTGGCGCCGGGGGCGGCGCCGGTGGTGTCCTGATTGGCCAGGTTCTCGGCGATCACGCGCAAGCGCGTGCCCTGTGCGCTCATGCCGCTGGCGGAGATGGCGAGGGCCTTGTCCAGATCCATGAGGGTGCTCCCGTAGCGTTACCCGTTGCCGTGGCCCAGCGTCAGCTGGAACATGGCGAGGTATTTCGTGTAGATCGTGGTGACCAGCTGCTGGTCCGACGCGGTGGCGGCGATGTCCTTAAGTTCGACATCCAGCGGCACCGCGTTGCCGTCCGGCTGCTGCGCCACCGGCTGGATATGCCGCGCGTCCCCAATGGGCGCGCCCCCTGCCGGCGCATCGTTGCCGGCGAACTGGCGCGGAGAGGTGCGGCGCATCGTTCCGGCTGCATCCGCCAGCGCCGCGGCAAACGCCGGCAGGTCCCGGGCGACATAGCTCGGGGTGTCCGTGTTGGCGACGTTCTGCGCCAGCACGGTCTGGCGCTGGGACAGATATTCCAGGCGCTGCTGGGCGAGGGTGAACAAGCCGGGCGTGAGGGACTCCATGCGCGCAGCATGAGCCCGGAGCGTTGACCGAAGGTTAATGCCGCCCGCGTCAGCCGCGCAGCGCCGCCCGCATCGCCGCCACGTCGCGCCGCCCGGCACTCAGGATATAGCCCGTATCGGACCCGCCGGTGAGGTAGCGCATCCCCAGCCCCATCAGCCAGCCCTGGAATGTGGTGTCCTCGCGCACCCCGCCCACGCCGAAGGCTTTGCCATGCGCCCGCGCCGCTCGCGCGGTGGTTTCATAGGCGGCGCGCATCCGGTCGTGCTGGTAATCGCCTGGGATTCCCATCTCGGTGCTCAGATCGGTCGAGCCGATATGGAGCATGTCGATCCCGGCGACGGCGGCTATCGCGTCGGCCTGGTCGATCGCGGCCGGAGTTTCCAGCATCGCAATCACCAGGGTCTCGGCGTTCAGGCGGCGGTTGATCTCGGCCTGCGGCAGTGCGGCGTATCCCAGGGCGGGGACAGTGCCGGCGGCGGAGCGGTGACCGAGGGGCGCGAACCGGCAGGCGCCGACCATCGCCGCGGCCTCGGCGGCATTCTGGACATGCGGAACCATCACGCCCTGGGCGCCGCAGTCCAGAATGCGAGCGGCGTCGTTCGGATCGTGCGAGGTCAGGCGCACGATTGGCGTGACGCCCGCGCCGATCGCGGCGACGCAGATGCCGGCGGCGGTTTCCAGCCCGGTCGGGTTGTGTTCCAGGTCAATATAGAGCGCATCGAACCCGCAGGCTTGCGCGAGCAGCGCGATGTTGGGTGAGCGGAGCTGATTCACACCCATGCACAGAACAAGCTCGTTCGCGGCCAGGCGGTGTTTCGCGGTGTTTTCATAGGGCATCGATTCCTCCATGCGGCTTTGGCGGGCAGCCTGAACCGCCAGCGCTAGCAGCCTGCCGGACTTAATGCCACGGCGACGCCCCGGTCGACCGGATGCCGGGCAAGGCCCGGGATTCGCCCGCCACCATTCGCCCGGATGAAGCAAATCCGGCAGGCCGCTAGCGCCGCCAGCGCCGATGAAACCATAGCCACTGCCCGGGGTGTTCGCGGATCCAGCCCTCCACGATCGTCGTGATCGTCTGCGTCGCGGCGGCGACATCGATCTTCCCCTCGGTATCGCGCGGCAGCGTCACCGGACCGGTCAGCGCGATACGGAACCGCCCGCCGGGCAGACGGATGGCCCGCGCACCGAAGACCGGGCAATCGAACTGGCGCGCCAGCCGCGCCAGGGTTGGGTTGGCGGTGCAGGGGCGGCCGAAAAACGTGACCTCCACGCCGCGGCTGAAGCGCTGATCGACCAGCATCCCGAGGATCGCCCCGCGCCGCAAGGAAGCTGCCATCTCTAGCCCGGCCTGCGGACGGGTGCGGATCAGCTGGCCCATGATGGGGGTGCGGATGCGGGCGATTGCGGCCCTGGACAGGGCACCGTTCGGCAGCCGGTACACCACCGCCGTCGGCAGACCCAGCGCATGGGCGGCCACGGCTGACAGCTCCCAATTCGCCAGATGCGCGGTGAACAGCAGTACCGGCGTGCCGGCACGGGCATGTTCGGCCAGCGCGGAGACGTCGTCCACCAGGATCCGCCTGGCTTCGGGGCGCGCCTGGTCGTAGTGCCAGAGCCGATCGAGCGCGGCATACTCGCCGCCGACACGGCCCAGATTGTCCCATGCCGCGCGCAGCGTGGCGCGGAGGAAGGCAGGGTCCGCGTCGGGGAAGGCGGCGCGGAGATTGTCGCGGCCGATTCGCTGCGCGGGAAGGAGCGGACCGAATATGCGGGCCAGCGCGCCGCCGATGCCGGCCAGAAAGTCGGGAGGAACCCGGCGCAGCAGCCATAGCACCGCCCCGATCAGCCCACCCCGCGCCTGATCTTGTTCATCGGAACCAGCCACGTCAGGCTTTGCGCGGGCGTCCACGTTTTGCGCCGCTGGACTTCGCGCCGCTGGACTTTGTGCCGTTGGGCCTCGCCGTGGTAATCTTGGCCTTCGTCGGCGCGGTGCCGCGCAGCCACCATTTCACCGGCTTGGCGGCCACTGCTACCAGCGGGGCCAGCTTCGCCTTGCGCGGCCGGCCCGGCTTGCGCTTTTCCGGTGCGGCCAGGATCGCGTTCTTCGGCGGTCGGCCGCGGCGGCGCGGCACGGCCAGCGCCTCGCTCACCGGCTTCGGCGGGCGTCCCCGGCGCCGTGGCGCCTCGGGCACGGCGACGACCGACACGTCCTCGATTAGGCGGAGCTTCGGGGGACGGCCGCGGCGGCGCGGCGGTGCGTCCGGGTCGCGGGCTTCCTCGCGCTTGGCGCGCCGGGCGGCGCGTAGCGCCAGCGCGGCAAGCGCGGTGTCCAGTTCGGTGCGCAACCGCGCGCACTCGGCGCGCGCCTCGGTCATTTGCTGCTCGGCCTCGGCGCGGGCCAATTCGGCATGTCCGTTCTTGGTCTGAAGCTCGACCAGATGCGCCTGGGCTTCATGCAGCTGGCGTTCGGCGTGGTCGCGCAACGCGGCCTCGCGCGCCATGGCAGCCTCGGCAGCCTCGGCGCGTTCGTGGGGCGAGACACCGGGGCGGGGAGGGCCAAGCGCCTCGATCCCCTGGCGCGGACGCGGGTTCACCACGGTGACGGGAATCTCTCCGTCCTGGACGAAGCGCCGGCGCGGGCGATCGAAATGGGAAAATGACTTGCTACGTCCGTTACCGCTCAACGACGGTGCTCCATGCGGTGACGCGCGCCGATGTCCCGATTCGCTAGCGCAGCCGGTCAGGCCGCTGGCGCGCCGTCTTCCTTCACAGACTCCGCGCCGCGCCGCAAGCCCCCGCGTGAGTTCAAGCCGATGCGCGACCCCGGATGCTGCCGGTTTGCCGGACCGGGCGCGGGCGGTTATGTGACCGCGCCATCTTTGCGGAGCCGCCGATGCGTGCCCTGTCCAAGCTTGAACCGCCCGAGGCGCTGGTCTGCGTCATGGTGCTGGTCGCCGCTGCCGATCGCGGCATGACCGATCGCGAAATTGGCGTCATGGCGGCCCAAGTCCAGGGCCTGCCAGTGTTCCACGAGTTCACCGCCGAGCGCCTGGAAGCGGCCTCGGACGCGGCGGTGCGGCTGCTTGGCGAGGAAGACGGCCTGGCCCACGCCGCCCGCCTGGTCCGCGCCACGCTGGGCCCCGGTCTGCGTGAGACCGCCTATGCGCTGGCTTGCGAGGTCGCCGCGGCCGAAGCCGGCACCGACCAGCCGGAGACGGCACGGATGCTGGCCTGGGCGCGCGAGGCGCTGGAGATCGACCCGCTGGCCGCGGCGGCGATGGCGCATGGCGTTCGCGCGCGCTATCGCGTAGCGGGGTAGCGGGGCCGCCCGTCACGCAGCTTTGCGGGCCACCCGGCTGGCCTCGCGCGCGAAAAAGCCCCATATGCCGCCCATGTCCTCTCCCCTGTCCGCCGGCAAGCCGCTGGCCCCCCGTTCGGGCGAGCCCCGCCCCGGTGCCCGCCGCCCCGGGGTCCGCCGCGACCGCGCGACCCCGCCGCGGCGGCGCTGGGCGCGCAAGGTGCTGGGTGGGTTGCTGGGGCTGGGCGCGCTTGGGGTGTTCGCGGCGGCTGCGGTCCTTGGTCTGGCGTGGCTGCGCTTTGCCCCGGACCTGCCCAGCGTCGATGGGCTGCGCCATTACCAGCCTCCGGTGATGACGCGTGTCTATGCCGCCAACGGCCGCACCATCGCCGATTTCGCCACGCAGCGGCGCATCCTGGTCCCGTTCAGCGCCATCCCGGTGCCGCTGCAGAACGCGTTCCTCGCCGCAGAGGACCAGAATTACTGGATCCACCCCGGCATCGATCCGGTGGCGATCCTGCGCGCGGCGGTGTGGGACGTGATGCATCTGGGCAGCGGGCATCGACCGCTCGGGGCTTCCACCATCACCATGCAGGTGGCGAAGAACCTGCTGCTGCGCCACCGGATGACCTTCGTGCGCAAGATCGAAGAGGCGCTCCTCGCGCTGCGCATCGACCAATCATTGCCGAAGCAGCAGATTCTCATGGTCTATCTGAATGCGATCTATCTGGGCGACGGCAATTACGGCGTGGCCGCGGCGGCGGACGCCTATTTCGGCAAACCGCTGGACCAGCTGACGATCGCCGAGGATGCCTCGCTCGCCGCCTTGCCCAAGGCGCCGCACAACTACAACCCCCTGCGCTTCCCGGCCGCCGCGCTGAGCCGGCGCAACTGGGTGATCGGACGCATGGCCGACGACGGCGCCATCACCCGCGCCCAGGCCGCGGCGGCCAAGGCCGAACCGCTGCTGCCGCCGACCCGGCCCGAGGCGCGTCCGGTGCCCGGCGCGGCCTGGTTTGCCGCGCAGGTGCAGCAGGACCTGCTGGCCCGCTTCGGCGCCACGCAAACCCTGTCCGGCGGGCTGTCGGTCGCCACGAGCCTGGACCCACGCCTGCAGGCCGAAGCAACCCGGGCGGTGCGCGATGGGCTGATGGCGTATGACCGACGGATGGGCGGCTGGCGCGGACCGATCGGCACACTGACGCCCGCGGTGCTCCCCGAATGGGCGCGGGCACTGGCCGCGCAAGCCGCGCCGGCGGGGATGCTGACCGGCTGGCGCCTGGGCGTGGTGCTGCCGGGCGGGACGCCGGCGGCGCCGCGCGCGGGGTGGCTCGGCGCCGCCGACCACCGGCCGCGTCACGCCGTGCTGGGGTTGGGTGGGGAGGTATGGCATCACCCGATGACCCCGGGCGGGACCGCGCAGGGGGCGTTCTCCGGGATCGCCCAGATGGTGCGGCCCGGGGACGTGGTGCTGCTGCGTCCGCCCGCGCCAGGGCACCGTCTGGCCGTGCTGCGCCAGGTCCCGAACGCGCAGGGTGCGCTGGTCAGCCTGGACCCGACCACGGGGCGGGTTCTGGCGATGGTGGGCGGGTGGAGCTTCCGCGCCAGCCAGTTCAACCGCGCCACGCAGGCGCAGCGTCAGCCCGGCAGCAGCTTCAAGCCGATGGTGTATCTGGCGGCGATGGAGGTGGGATTCTCGCCCAGTTCGCGGTTCTTGAATGCGCCGATCGTGGTGAATACCGGCGGCGGCCTGCTGTGGCGGCCGCATAATTACGAAGACAATTTCGGCGGCCCCACACCGCTGCGCATTGGTCTCGAGCGCTCGCTCAATCTGGTCACGGTGCGGCTGGCCCGGCGGATCGGCATGAAGGCGGTGGCGGCAACCGCCGAATCCTTCGGCATGGTGCAGCATCTGCCGCTGGTGCTGCCGGCCGCGCTGGGAGCGGTGGATACCACCGTGCTGCGTGAGGCCGGCGCGTATGCCAGCCTGGCCGAGGGCGGGGTGCGCGTGCACCCGCATCTGATCGACAGCGTGCAAGACCCGGAGGGGCACGTGGTGTGGCGTTCGTCCGGTCTTGGCTGCCGGTGCGATTCGCCCGCCGTGCCGCCGCAGCTGACCGACCGCCGCAGCCGCATCGCCGGGGCGCGTAGCACCTATCAGGTGGTGAAGATGATGGAAGGCGTGGTCCGGCACGGCACCGGCGTGGCCGCCGGGGCCGGGCTGAACCGTCCGATCGCGGGCAAGACCGGGACCACCGAGAATTTCCAGGACGCCTGGTTCTCGGGTTTCACCCCGCAGTTGGTGACGGTGGTCTGGGTTGGGTACGACCAACCGCGCACCCTTGGTCAGGGCCAGCAAGGCGCGGCGGTGGCGGCGCCGATCTGGCACCAGTTCATGGCCGCTGCCCTGAAGGGTCGGCCGGCACTGCATTTCGCGGTTCCGCCGGGCCTGACCCTGGCGCAATGGGATAGTGGCGAAGGGGTGCGCACCGACGCCTTCAAGTCGAGGCAGGTACCGGGCGCCAACACCGTGCCACCCGGCGCGGGAGGAAGCGGCACCGCAGTCGCGGCCGGGTCTTCGACCCCCGGCGCGCCGGCCGCGACCGGCTCGCCGGGCGTGGACAGTTCGCTTGGCGGGCTGTATTAGCCCGCGCCGCAACAGGGATCTCCGCCGATGTCCGCCGAATCCGATGCGCTTCACGAACAGATCAGGCAGTCGGTCGCACTGCTGAGGAGGCATCTTTGACTGGGATGTCGCCGAAGCGCGCCTGGCGGAGCTGAACGCCGGCGCCGAGGACCCCGCGCTGTGGAACGATGCCGCGCGCGCCCAGAAGCTGATGCGCGAGCGCAATCTGTTGGCCGGGC
>DAHWDR010000079.1:0-4243 GCA_027330745.1 Acetobacteraceae bacterium
AACACCAGCCCGAATCCCTCGGTATCCCCGTTCGCCAGTTCGCGGTTCGGCATCACGAACACGTCACCCAGCCGGTAATGGTCCACCAGCTCCTCCTCGGCCACCAATCCGGTGAATATCACGCGATCCGCCACGCCCAACGCCGCCGCCAACGCCTCCAGCCGCCCGCGATACGGCCCGTCCCCCACCACCAGATAGCGCGCCTCGGGGAACGCGGCCGCCAGACCGGCGAAGGCGGTCAGGGCATGGTCCACGCCTTTCTTCTCCAGCAGCCGGCAGACCGACACGAACACGAACGCGCCCGTCAGCCCATAAAACTCCAGCAGGTCGGCGCGTTTCGGCCCCGGCCGGAAGCGGCGCGGGTCCACCCCGTTCTCGATCAGCGCGATCCGCGGCGCGACATCCGTCCCGCCCAGACGCGCGGTGGCGTCCCGCGTGAACCGGCTCACGGCCACAATCGCATGAGCGCCGCGGATGTAGCGGCGGCGGCGGTGAAAATCGTCGTCATAGCCATCCACGGTCGTGATCTCCTCCCCGTGCATATAGATCATCCGGCGCACGAAGGGCAGCAGCCGCAGCGGGGCGAACAGCCAGCCGGCGGCAATCAGCTCACCGATGCAGACGGCGCGCACATCGGCGCGCGCGATCAGCCACAGCACCACGGCCAACACGCGGGCGCGGATCGCCAGATCGGTCAGCCACAGCCAGGCGCGGCGCAGGCCGCGTTCGTCCGGGGCGCGGCCCAGGATGGTGCGCAGCAGGGGCAGGCGGATCACGCGATACGGGGCGGCGCGGTCATGCTCCCGCCAGCCGATCTGGGGCAGGCCGTCGGTGTAGCTGCGCGTGGCGGCCAGGATGATCACGCGGCCGGCGGCGTGGCGCGCGATCGTGTCATACACCACGGCCGAGCCGCCGCGGACCGGGGGGAAATTATTCGCCACCAGCAGGATCCGCCCGCGCAGGCGGGGGGACAGCAGCTCGGATGGCGCCGCGGCGATCCTGTCCATACGCATCACGCGGCTTGCCGTTCGGGCGGTTCGGGCAGCAGCGCGGGCAGGTCCAGCACGCCGGCGAAGGACACATCCGCCTGGCGCGCCAGCCCGTCCAGAACCTCGGACAGCCGATCGTAGAAAACGTGCAGGTCGCGGTCCGAGCGGACATACGGGTTGTGCCCGACCGCGAGCGACGAGGAATGGAAGCTGACGGTCAGCAGCCGCTGGCCGCCGGCGCGGATGCCGCGGATCAGGCGGCGCATCGCGGCGGCGTCGTTGCCTTCCGGCGACAGGGTGACGCGCTCGGCCCCGCGCGCCCAGGCCAGCAGGGATCGGGCGGGCGCGGTGCGCGGGCCGGTCAGCGGGCGGTACACCGCGGGGGCGGCGGGGCCAAGCCAGCCCACCACCTCCCGGCAGACCGGGACTTCCAGCAGGCGGTGCGTGGCACCGAACCAGAACGGGGCGGTGTCGAAGGCCGAGAAATCGGGGCCGCCCTCGGCGCCGAAATCGGTGCGCGGGGCGATCGAGGTGTCCACCCGGAAGCCCAGCCGTTCCAGCAGCGCGACGGTGCCGGGGCCGATGCCGTAGCGCCCGGCCTTGAACACGCGCGGCGGGAAGCCGAAGGCGGCGGCGAAGCGCTCGGTCAGGCGGACGATCTTCGCTTCCTCGATCGTGGCGGGAAGGTTGAGGGGGAAGGAAAAGCGGCGGTCGGTCCCGGTGCCGAACGGCGGATTGACCCAGGGATGCATCTGCACGCCAAGCTGGCAGGCGCCGCGATCATGGTGGCGGCGCAGCAGGCGGATGGCGGCGGGGTCCTCCAGCACCGGGTAGGTCAGCAGATAGGTGGGCGGCAGGGCGTAGCCGGACAGGATTTCCTGCAGCGGGCCGATCGCGTGCATGCAGGCGGTGGAATAGGCGGTGCCTTCGACCGGGCGGGACCAGTTGAAGTCTTCCTCGGCGTCCACGATCAGGCTCACCAGCGTCCGCCCGGGGGGGACCGGGGCGGGGCGAGCGTTGGGGAAGACGGCGGCGGGCGGGGGCATGGCGGGGCCAGGGGGGCCAGGGGGGGCCAAGGGGGGGGGTGAACGATGCCCGGTCATGGCAGGGATTTGCCAACAAAGTGCTGACAGGGCGGAAGGGGCCGGCGGGCTGGGCGGAGCAGTAGGGCAAATCCCGTGCCGGCGGAAGCCGGGCGTGACTTGGCCTGCGCGCTGCGGTAGGACGCCGGAGAGGTTATGACCAGCACAGGAAAGGCCAGCCCATGCGCGTTTCGCAGCGTGTGAAGAAGATTCTCGATTGGTACGAGGGCGACCCGCCGAGCGTGAAGGCCAATCTGGCGCGGATCCTGATGCACGGGAAGCTGGGCGGCACCGGCAAGGTGGTGATCCTGCCGGTGGATCAAGGGTTCGAACACGGGCCGGCGCGCAGCTTCGCGCCCAATCCGGCGGCCTATGACCCGCATTACCATTACCAGTTGGCGCTGGATGCCGGGCTGTCGGCCTATGCGGCGCCTCTTGGCATGGTCGCGGCGGGGGCGGAGACGTTCGCCGGCGCGCTGCCGACCATCCTCAAGGTGAACAGTTCCAATTCGCTGGCGACGTCGAAGGACCAGGCGGTGACCGCGGGGGTGAAGGACGCGCTGCGGCTGGGCTGCGCGGCGATCGGGTTCACGATCTATCCCGGGTCGGAATACGCCTTCGCGCAGATGGAGGAATTGCGGGACCTGACGGCCGAGGCGAAGGCGTCGGGCCTGGCGGTGGTGGTGTGGTCCTATCCGCGCGGGCCGGGGTTGGACAAGAACGCCGAGACTGCGGTGGATATCTGCGCCTACGCCGCGCATATGGCCGCGTTGATGGGCGCGAACATCATCAAGGTGAAGCCGCCGACGCAGCATATCGGGCTGGAAGCGGCGCGGAAAACGTACGAAAAGATCGACATCTCGACCCTGCCCAAGCGGGTGGAGCATGTCATGCAATGCGCGTTCAACGGCAAGCGCGTGGTGGTGTTCTCGGGCGGCGAGGCAAAGGGGCTGGACGCGGTGTTCGAGGAGATCAAGGGCCTGCGCGACGGCGGGGCCAGCGGGTCGATCATCGGCCGCAATACGTTCCAGCGGCCGAAGGACCAGGCGATGGATATGCTGGCCAAGGTGATCGACATCTACCAGAGCAAGGACTGACGCCATGGCCGCCGGGTGCCGGGTGTACCTGATCACCCCGCCGGCGCTGGATCTGGCGGTGTTTCCCGGGTTGCTGGCCGCGGCACTGGATTCGGGGGATGTGGCCGCGGTGCAGCTGCGGCTGAAGGACGCGGACGATGACGCTTGGCGGCGCGCGATCGACGCGCTGCGGCCGGTGGCGCAGGCGCGGGAAGTGGCGTTTCTGCTGAACGATCGCGCCGACCTGGTCCGCGCGACCGGCTGCGACGGGGTGCATGTGGGGCAGGAGGATCTGCCGGCGCGGCAGGCGCGGGCTTTGCTGGGCGCGGAGCTGACCGTGGGGGTGACCTGCAAAGCCTCCCGCGATCTGGCGATGGCGGCCGGGGAGGACGGGGCGGATTACGTGGCGTTCGGGGCGTTTTTCCCGTCTTCCACGAAGCAGGTGACGGCGCTGGCCGATCCGGACATCCTGCGTTGGTGGTCGGAACTGATGGAGCTGCCGTCCTGCGCGATCGGCGGCATCACCGCGGAGAATTGCGCGGCGTTGGTCCGCGCGGGGGCGGATTTCCTGGCGGTGGTCGGCGCGGTGTGGTCGCATCCGGACGGGCCCGGCGCGGGCGTGCGGGCGTTGAACGCGGCGATCGCGGAGGCAGGGTGATGGCGCGGCTGTCGGTCAATCTGAACAAGATCGCGCTGCTGCGGAATGCGCGCCACACCGGTGTGCCGGACGTGGCGCGGTTTGCGCGGCTGGCGCTGGGGGCGGGGGCGCGTGGGATCACGGTGCATCCGCGGCCGGACGAGCGGCATATCCGGGCCTCCGATGTGCCGGCGATCGCCGCGGTGATGGCCGGGCTGCGGCCGGGGCTGGAACTGAATATCGAGGGATATCCCGACGCGCGGTTGTTCGAGATCGTCCGCGCGGCGCGGCCGGAACAGGTGACCCTGGTGCCGGATGCGCCGGATGCGTTCACGTCGGAACGCGGATGGGTGCTGGACGCGGCCGAGATGGCGGTAGCGGGGCCGGCAATCGCGACGCTGCGGGGCCTGGGGGCGCGGGTGGTGCTGTTCCTGGACCCGGACCCCGCTTCGGTGGCGG
>DAHWDR010000093.1:0-16090 GCA_027330745.1 Acetobacteraceae bacterium
TTCTTGTCGTTATAGACGCAGCCCACCACCAGCGGCCGATCGGGATCGCCGTCCAGGAACTCGACCACCACTTCCATCCCGACGCGCGGGATGAACATGCCGCCCCAACCGGCGCCGGCCCAGAGCTGTGCCACCCGGATCCAGCACGACGCCTTCTGGTCGTTCTGTTCGCTTTCGGTCTGGGTGGAGGGCGAATCCGGCCGTGCCCAGGGAAACAGGACCAGGATCCGGCCGTATTCGTCGGTCGTGACCTCATCGGTTGCCGCACCCGTGGGCGTCGTGACCACGCGCGCCACCTGGGCACCGTGGATACGCGGGCGCGTTGTCTCCCGGGTCAGGCGAAATGGCACGGTATCGGCGATCGCCTGGAACTTGCAGCTGAAGACGTGGCGGGACGTCGCGACGGTCTCTGCGTTCGCCGTCGACAGATTGAGCGTATAGCTTGCCTCGACCACGGTGTAGCTGGTGTTGTCACCCGCTTCGTAGAACCCGGACAGTGTGAATTTCCTGCCGGCGGCCATGCGCCGGGAATTGGACGTACCGAATTTTACCAACTGCTGCCAGCCCAGTTGCTGCAATCGTGCATCGGTCAGGGGCTGACCATCGGACGCGGCCAGGTAACGTCCCGGGTAATCGAAAAGCTCGATATCCCCATGCGTATACGGCGCCGGGCCGGACCCGGAGGAAGCCGTCAGCGGCACGGTGGACGTCTTGAAATTGTAATCCGTGTAGGTCACTTTCCCCGAACGCACCGACAGCTCCGAGGACCATTGCCAGATATGGTCGTCGACCGCCCGCGCGCCGGTCTGCCGGGTTGCAAACGGGATGGCCGCGCCGATCGATGCATGCGACGAAGGATCGTCGCAGAACACCACCATGTGCTTGCCGTCGTTGTGCGCATAATAGTAATAGATCCCGTATTCTTCCATCAGCCGCGTGATGAAGTCGTACGATGATTCGTCGTACTGCACGCAGTATTCCAGGGTCTGGCTGCCGGCCTTCGGTGACGCCTTGCGATTATCCGTGAAATCGCTGAACCCGGCATTGCGGCAGACTGTGGTGATGATGTCGAACACCGCCTTGTTCTGGAAGATGCGGCAATCCTTGCGATGCGACAGCAGCCAGATCCAGGGCCGCAATTCCATGATATAGGTGCGCCCACCCGAGCGCATTCCGGCATAGGCGATGCGCCCGACGATACCGTTGAAATAGCGCTTGCTCTTGTCCGGGTTGGTCAAGGTCACCGTGACCGAACTTCCCAGCAGCGAGGTCAGGTCGGTCTTGGTCTTGGTGCTGGACAGGGTCAACCGGTAGATGAACGGCCGCCCCAGTGTCTCGGTCCCCTCCAACTGATCCAGATTGAGCGTGAACCCTGGATCCGGGTTGATCGTCAAGGTCAGCATCGGCGGAGGGGGTGACGAAGCGCTCGACATAGCCTACCTCAGTGTATCCTGCGTTTGGAAATCACAGGTTGGGCGGGCAGCGGAAGGCCCGCAGTGCCGCCATGTTGAAGGGGTTACGCACGCTGTCGGCATTCAGCTGGAACGTGGCGTGACCTTGCGGGCTTGAGAACACGATCCGGAACCGATCCGGCGCGCCGGACGGGATCACCTGCGCCGCATCCAACAGACGCAGCAATGACCAGGGGCCATCATTCTGGATTACCGTGGCCGGGCCGCCATCGGCCGGCGTCAGGATGACGCGCATCTCAAAATCATCGCCGGCCCCCGGCCAGGCCATGGTCATGGGCTGCGCCGGGCCATGCGCCCAGGTCAGGGTCTGCTTGCCGATCTGGATCCGTACCGTGCCGACGCCCGCATCAGCGGAAACCGGCGTCAGCTGGAACTTCACCTGCATCTTTCCATCGGGAAACAGCGCCTCGCGGATCGCATCGGCGCGTTCGAATTCGGCCAAGGAGCCGGGCGCCAGACCCAGCTTCGCGTGATCCGCCGATTGCCATTGCCACGGCGTCACCGTCGTGTTGACCAGCGGCGCCAGGTATTTGTCGAAGAACTTCTTGACCAACCCTTTCGGGCCCAGAAGATGGGTGAAATCGCCAAGCGGAACGTCTTCCCCGCTGCCGCGCACGAACGGGTAGCGGTTGAATGCCGCCTGGCACAGCGGCAGCACCTGCGATTTCCAGGCATCCGAAAGCTGCGCCGTTGCGCCGCTCGCGGTCACCGCGGAGCTGGACGCCGAAACCGTCTTCAGCATCGCCGCGATCGGCTTCGGCACGCTCTGCGCCACCTGTGCCAACGCCGCCGCCCCACCCGCCGCGCCGCCGCCGGCGCCGCCGGCGCCGCCGCCAGCAACCATCCCAAGGAGCGCCTGCCCCTGGTTCGGTGCGTTCGCCGCCTGGTTGATGCCCTGGTAGATCTGCTGGATCTGCGCGATCACGGATTCCAGATGGGGCTCGCCGGTCTGCTTGCCGGACACGAATTCATGCAGGGCCTTGAAATGCTCGTCCACGCGCGTGGCGGGATCGATCGGCTTGCCCTCGGCACCGCGCCCGAACGCCGAACCCAGCACCTTGCCGATCTCCGTTTCCTCCAGCGTCGCGCTGGCCTGAAGACGTTCCTTGGCAATGTCGGTCAGCCCGCCCCGCACGTCCGTCGCCTTCTCGCCTTTGGCTGACGTCGCGCCGTGACGGCTGAGCTCGGTCTCCTCATCGATCGCTTTCAACAGGTCGCGCAGTGGCGAATCCGGCGCCGACAGCAGGAACAGCTCGTTCTGTCCCTGCGCCAGGGTGGTGAATGGCTTCAGCGCGACATTCGCCAGGAGCCCGTCCCAGCGCCGCGTGTAGTCGTCCAGATACAGACTGAGCACGTCATGGCGCAGCTTGGTCAGCGCCTCCGCTCCGGTCGCCTGTTGCCGCCCCAGCACCCAGCTTTGTTGCGAGGCCTGGCGCGTCACCGCCGGGATCAGCGGCAGAAATACCTTGTGATACCCATCCCAGGTGAAGATACCCGGCATCCCGGTATCCAGCGGCTTGCCGTCGCGCAGCGCGAACACGCGCGACCCCGCGGGGCCGGAATGTTCCTCCACCGTCCATTCCGGCAGCCGGCGCGCCACCGGGCTCGAGATGATACTGGAATAAAGATAATCGGCGAACGGCTTGCGCGTCAGCACGCCGCGCACTTCCGCGATCAGCGGTCCGTTCAACGGCACCGACGGCAACGGGAAATGCAGCAGCGCCTGCACGTCCTGACCCAGCGCCGCGCGCAGCGTCGCGTTGTCTTCGCCCGGGTAGCTGGCGGCGAAATCCTCCCCCATCCAGTGCTGGATCAGCGCCGGGTCCAGCGGTCCTTGCCGGCCCAGAATCAGATAGACCTCCAGCGCCTGATACAGGAAGCTCGGCTTGTCCAGATTGGCCTGCATCTGCCGTTCCAGCCGCGCCAGCAACCGCGGCAGCAGCAGCCCGTCCAGCGCGTTGGCATAGGCGGTCTCGGCCGCCACGTGCAGTTGCGTGCCCTGATAGAGGCCGAATCCAACCCCCCACGGCACCGAGGCATTCCGCTCCGCCCAGCCATCCGGCATGGTGCGCAGCGTGTCCAGCGCGGGCGCGACCGTGGTCAGATGCGTGTCGCTCGGCCCTGCCCGCAGGATCGCGGCGTATTGCGCCCGGTAGCGCGTCATCGCCAGTCGCTGCCCCGCCATCACATCGCGGTTGGATACCCAACTGACCGTCCACGCGACGATCAATCCCAGCAGCACCAGTCCGCAGATGCCCCAGGCGCTGTAGCTGACCAGCTTCTGCCGCTTCTCCACTTTCGGATCGCGGCTGACCAGGCCCGCTTCGCCGAAGATCACGCCGGAGACCAGCCGCGAGAGGAAATAGCTGCGCCCGCTGCCGCTGAACGCGGCCACGGCCTGACGCGCCAGCCCGAACCGCCCGGCCATCGCCCCCAGCAGCCGGTCGATCGGCGTGCCATCCTGGGTGCCGGAGGTCAGGTAGATGCCGCGCAACAGCGGCCGTGTCTCCAGGCGCGAGGGACGAAATGCCTCGGTCAGGAACTCGTTCGCGACGTCGCGCAACGACGCCAGCTGTTGCGGAAACCCCCAGATCAGGCGGCGGCGCCCGATATCGGTTTCCTGATGGACCCGTTCCATCATGCGTTCGTTCAGCCGCTGCATCAGCCGGTCGAACTCGGCGCCGAATTCGCCCACAGTGCCGGCTTCGGATTTCCCGTCGTCCAGGCCGAAGGTCACGCCCCAGACCTGCTCGCGCTCCTCCTTGCCTAGATTGTCGAAGAACTCGACAAAGCCGACCACCAGATCGGCCTTGGTGAACAGCACGTAAACCGGCACGCGCACGCCGAGTTCGTCGGACAATTCGCGCACCCGCTTGCGTACGGCGCGGGCATGGGCGAAGCGTTCGCCTTCCGGAAGGGTCGCCAGATCGGACAGGCTGATCGCCACCAGCACGCCGTTCAGCGGCTGGCGCGGACGCTGCTTCTTCAGCAGCTTCAGAAACCCGCCCCAGGCGGCGGAATCCACCGCGCTGTCGGAATCCTGCGTGGTGTAGCGACCGGCGGTGTCGATCATCACCGCCTGATCGGTGAACCACCAATCGCAATTCCGCGTGCCGCCGACGCCCTTCACCGCGTGCGGGCCGCCGGACTCGGCCAGAGGAAAGCGCAGCCCGCAATTCACCAGTGCCGTGGTTTTGCCCGACCCCGGCGGGCCGATGAACATGTACCACGGCAGCTGGTACAGCGAACGGCGCGATTTCCCGCCCAGTTTCGCCTTCTTCAGCTCGTGCAGCGCTTCCTTCATCCGTTCGGACAGCAGCGCGAGTTCCTCGGCCGAGGCTTCCTCGGATGCGTCCTTCTCTTTCTCCGCCTCCGTGACGCCTTCCTCGAGCTCCTTCTCACGCTTCTTCTCGCGCAGTTCGTGGACCAGCGTGATGATCACGAACAGCAGGACCAGGGTGACGATCGCGATCACCCGGCCCAGCACGCCCGAAAACGGATGGAACGAACCCAGCCCCAGCAACGGCCCGAAAAACCAGATCAGCAGGGAGATGATCACCGCCCCGATGAGCATCTCGCCCCAGAAGCTTTTGATGAACTTGGCCGGAAGGTCCATCATGGCAGTTGCGCCGTCTTCATCACGACAATCTCGGTTCGTCGGTTCTGCGCCCGCCCGGCGGGCGTCGCGTTGGAGGCGATCGGCGCAGCGTCACCCTTGCCCTCGGCGCGCACCCGCGTGGGATTGGGCAGTGCCGCGCGCAGCACGTTCGCCACCGCCGCCGCGCGGGACTGCGACAGCTGCCAGTTGGACGGGAACTGCACCGTGTGGATCGGCTGGTTGTCGGTATAGCCGTTGACCACGATCGCGCCCGGCTGGGTGCGCAGTGCACCACCGATCTTCTGCAACAACGGCAGGTAGCTGGGGTTCAATGTCGCGGAACCGGACGGGAACATCTGGTTGTTGATCAGGCGGACGGTGATCGACTGCGCGTCCTCGAAGACCTGCACTTCGCCCTTTTTTACTTCGGGGGCGAGGAACTTCCGCAACTCCGGCGTGGCGGCACTTGCCACCACCGGCGGTGGCGGCGGCGGGGGGGCGGGCGCGGTGCGCACCACATGGATCGCCCCGCGCGGCGGCAGCGCGGCCAGTTGCGCATAGGCCACGCCGGCATCGCCGGACAGCGAGAAGCTGAACAACACATAGATCAGGCACGCCAGCGCCAGGGTGCCCGCGGCCAGCAGCCAGATCGGCACGCCGTGGCGCAGCCCCTTATAGGCCAGCGCCAGGCCCTTCCAGCGCGGCGACAGATCGCGTTCGAACTCGCCGCGGCGCTGACGGATGGTGCGATAGACGGAATCGCGCAATTCGGTCAGCGCGGCGATGCCGCGCGGCATCACCCGGTAGCGGCCCTCGAACCCCAGCGCGCAGCACAGATACATCAGCTCGACGACATCCAGGTTCTTGCCCAGGTCGCGTTGCATGTCCTCCAGGATATCGAAGAAGCGTTCGCCGCCGCTCACTTCGTTGTGGAACACGCTGGTCAGGCTCTGCGCCGCCCAGCCGCTGGCACTGCCCCAGGGGGTACTGAGCACCAGGTCGTCGATGGTGGCGCACAGCGCATAGCGGGCGGCGCGCAGGCTGCGGGTTTCCAGCCCCGTCGCCAACGCGCGCTTCTCGAAATCCCGGACCCCGTCCACCATCGCCCGGCGCAGGGTTTCCGGGTCGGGCGGCGTGGCCCGCGCGGCGCCGAGGCGCACGGCCGCGGCCAGCAGCGGCGCGGCGGCGGCCACCAGCGGATTTGCCCCGACCGCCGGGATCGGGGCCACCGGACCGGAAGCCAGCGGCGGCGGGGTCGCGGCCGGCGCCGCCGCCCCACGTCCCCCCGGCCGCGGGCGGATGATGGTCGCTTCGGAATCCGAAGGTTCGGCAAACGGATCGTCGCTCATCGCGTGCGCCTATCCCCTGATGGCCCAGCACTCGATCTCGAGCCCGGGTACGTCCCCTGTCACATGGATCGCGATCCCGCCCGAGCGCGCCAGGGCGGCCCAGTAGGGGCTGGATCGGTCCAGTTCGAAATAGGTCGTGCCAGCGTAATACGGCAGCTGTCGCGGCGCCACCGGCAGGGCGCGTACCGCGATGCCGGGCAGCGCGACATTGATCAGTTCGCGGATCTGCTCCACCGGACCGATCTTGCAGAGATTGGGAAAGCCGCGGCGCAACTGCTCCGCCGGCATCTGCGCTTTGACCGCCAGCACCCAGGTGCCGCTGGCCACCAAGGTGCGGTCGGCGATCGGGCCCACGCGGATGCCGAAACGGCGTTCCTGCAACGGGATCGGCACCGCGGTCTGCTCCAGCACCGCCGACAGGGACTGGCGCAGCGCGGTCATCACCGGGCGGAACGTGGCGGTCAGGTCCTCGTGCCGGTAGGGCGGGAACTCGGGCGCGCGCTTGCGGCTTTCCGTGAAGGTCGCGATCTCACCGGCCAGGGATACGCAGAACTGGTAGAAGGTTTCGGGATGCAGCTGACCCGCGGTGTTGGCCAGGTGGGTCATCACCGGCTCGTAGCGGTTGCACAGCTGCAGCATCATGTAATCGGCGATCTCGGCCGCGCCGCGGGTCGCGGTTTCCGACACCCGCCCGGCCAGCGCCTCGGCGCGATGGTGCAACAGGCCCTGCAACTGGGTCGCGAACCCGGCCAGCGAAGGCGAGACCGAGGTCAGGAGAAGCGGTGGGATGAAGGTCTCGTCCAGCTGAGTGGATTTGTCGGCGCGGATATCGGCGATCTTCGCCAGGCCGATACCGGTGTAGCCATCGCGCGCATCGGACTCCAGGGCGAACCGCAAGCGCAGCCGGGCGACCGGCACGGTGGCGATGCCCTGGTAGCCGGCGTTGCTGTCCGCGACCTCATGCTCGCCGGCGCCGAAACGGGCGATCGTCTCCTCCTGACCCGCGCCGGCGATCTCCACCCCGCCGGGCTGGCGCGTCGGCAGGATCAGATACACCACGCTGTTGCGGGCGGTGTCCGGCAAATCGAGCGGGCGCGGCGGATCGGCATCGCCGGGGGCGGAGAACGGCGTGCCATCCGGCAGGATGCCGGCCACATTGCGAACCGCAAATTTGCCAAGCGCCAGAAGATCGGCGTCCACATCCAGCTGCGTCAGGCCCCATGAGAACGGCCGCAGCCCGCCGGTGGCGGCGCGGACCAGCCGCTCGGTATAGCGGTTCTGCTGCTGTAGATGCTGGGGCTGAAGAAACAGCCCCTCGGTCCAGACGACCCGGTTCTCCCACCCCATCGTCAGGATCCGCCGGGTTTCACGGCGATCGCGTTGGCCCCCACCGTGACGGTGAGCTTGGTGGTTTTATGGGCCGGGACCGCGGCCGAGGCGCGCCAGGTGGCGGATTGGAACGTGCCGTAGGCGGCGAAGAACCCCAGCGCCGTAACCGGGTCCTTGGGGTTCAGGGTGAGGGTCTTGGTGCTGCCCGGCGCCAGCAGCAGCTGGTCCTGATGCACCAGATCGGTCCCCAGCGTCGCCGCGTCATGGTTGAAAATCTGGAAGAAATCCGCGTTGTCGAAGCTGTTGGTGCCGGCCAGCTGATACACCCGCAGCATCACCGGCGCGCCGGCCCCGCCGGGCGCGCCGTTCGCATCCTTGGTCGCGGTGATCGTGAGCACCACAACCGTTGGTGGTGGCGGGGGCGGCGCACCGCACGCCGCCACCCCGGCCACCAGGACCATCGCCGCAACACCCCGAAACCACCGACCCATGAAGCCCCATCCCTCCCGCGGAAGACCCGCAGTGTGCCCGCATCGCCCATCCCTTGGAAGCCTTATTGTCTCGGTCGGGCCGCCTAGCGGCCGACGAAAACAGGCCGCCGTTTTTCCAGGAACGCCGCCCGGCCTTCGCGGTAGTCGGCGCTGTCGAAGCACAGCGCGCCGGCGGCGCGGACTGCCTCCATATGCCGGTCCGCCGGGTCCTTCATCACTTCCGCAATGGTCAGCTTGGAGGCGGCGACGGATAACGGCGCGTTGTCGGCGATGGTCCGGGCGATGGTCATCACCGTGTCATCCAGCGCCGCTTCCGGGACCGCCTGATTGATAAGCCCGATCCGTTCGGCTTCCCGCGCGCCGATCCGGTTCGCGGTGTACAGGATCATCCGCGCATGCGCGGGCCCCACCAACTGGACCAGCTTGCGCAGGCCATCGAAGGCGTAGGCGATCGAGAGCCGCGCCGCCGGGATGCCGAACTGGGCGGTATCGGCGGCGATCCGCAAATCGGTCTGCATGGCGATCGCCAGCCCGCCGCCCAGGCAGAAACCGCGGATCCGGGCGATCGTCGGCTTGGCGAAATTGGCCAGCTTGGCCCGCCCGCCGCTGGTCAGGCGGTCATATTCCACCTGCGCGTCGGCGTTGTTGCGGTTCTTCTCGAACTGGGAGATGTCGGCGCCGGAGACGAACGCCTTGTCGCCTGCCCCGCTCAACACCACCACGCGCACCGCGGGATCGGCCGCGAAACGGTCCAGGATGGCGCCCAGCCCGTCCCACATCTCCAGCGACATGGCGTTGCGCTTCTCGGGCTGGTTGAAGGTAACCAGGCCGACGCCGCCTTCCACGGCGGCGAGCATCTTGCCGGCGGCGTATTCGGTGGTGCCGGCGTGTTCGGTGGTGCCGGCGTGTTCGGTGGTGATGGTGTCCATGGTCAGATCACTCCTTTGGCGCGCAGTGCGGCAAGCTCGGCGTCGGTGTAGCCGACGCGGTGCAGGATGTCGTCGGTGCTCGACCCGGCCTCGGGCGTGGGCAGACGGATGTCCTTGGAGAAGCCGGAAATGTTCAGGGCCGAGGCGACCACCGCCTGATCGCCGATCACGGGACTGTGCATGGTGCGGGCCATACGCAAATGCTGCACCTGCGGATCGGCGAACACCTGATCGATGCTGTAGATCGGGCCACAGGGAATGCCGTTCGATTCGAACAGATCGATCCAGTGCGCGGCCGGTTGGGTGCGGGTGATCTCGCCGATTGCGGCGTTGATCGCCTTGCGGTCGTTGCTGCGGCCCTTCTGGGTCTTCCATGCCTCCCGGGCTTTCCAGTCCGGGCGGGCGATCGCGTCGCAGAAGCGTTCCCAGACGCGGGTGGAGCTGGCGGCGATGTTGATGCTGCCATCCGCGGTGGGAAACACGCCGGTCGGGATGCCGGTCGGGTGGTCGTTGCCGGCTTGCTGGGCCACCTCACCCGCGATCAGCCAGCGGGCCGCCTGGAAATCCAGCATGAAGATCTGCGCTTCCAGCAGCGAGGTCTGCACCCAGCGCCCGACGCCGGTGCGGGTGCGGTCGAACAGCGCCATCATGACGCCCATCGCCAGCAGGTTGCCGGCGGTCAGATCGTCGATCGGGATGCCGACGCGCACCGGCCCCTGGCCGGGCAGGCCGGTGATGGACATCAGGCCGCCCATGCCCTGGGCAATCTGATCGACCCCGGCGCGATGGCCGTACGGCCCGTCCTGGCCGAAGCCGGAGATCGAGCCATACACGATGCGCGGGTTGACCGCGCGCACGTCGTCATAGGCGACATGCAGGCGGTGCTTCACCTGGGCGCGCATATTCTCGATCACCACGTCGGCGGTTTTCGCCAGTCGCATGAAGGCGGCGTGGCCTTCCGGGTCCTTCAGATTGAGCTGGATCGCGCGCTTGTTGCGATGCAGGTTCTGGAAATCGAAGCCGTGGCGGTTGCCGGCAATATCCTCGGCCCCCGGCGTGGGCGGCGGTTCGATGCGGATCACCTCGGCGCCCCAATCGGCCAGATGGCGCACGGCGGTGGGGCCGGCGCGGGCGAGGGTGAGATCCAGAACGGTGATGCCGGACAGCGGGAGATGGTCGGTGTCCGATGCGGCGAGCGGCGCCGGGGCGTCATGGGGCATGGGAGAGGTCCTGAGACGTGTCTGGACGGATACTCGGCCGTTGCGCGCGAGCGTTCAAGCTGACCCGTCCGCCGGTAGTGTCTCAGTTTGAAAAGCAAGTCGGCGCCGGCCCGCACCCCCACCCGGCCACCCAATGCCAATATACTGACGTTGGGTGGCCGGGCGGGGGTGCGGGCCGGTGCCGACTTTCAAACTGAGACACTACCCGTCCGCCCAGCCGAACGACCGCTCCACCGCCTTGTGCCACGCCGCCGCCAGCGCTTCCCGCCGCGCCTTGTCCATCCGCGGCACAAAGCGCCGGTCCACGCGCACCAGCGCCCGCACCGCCTCCGTCCCCGGCCACACCCCCACCGCCAGCCCGGCCGCCACCGCGGCCCCCCACGCCGTCGCCTCCGCCCCCGCGGCGCGATCCAGCGGCAGATCCAGCATATCCACCTGGAACGCCATCAGCAGCTCGTTCGCCACCATCCCGCCATCCACCCGCAACACGCGCGGCGCGGCGCCATCGCGGCGCATCGCCTCCACCACGTCCATCACCTGATAGGCGGTGGCTTCCAGCGCCGCGCGCGCGATATGTCCGGCGGTGGCGAACCGGGTCAGCCCCGCGATCACGCCGCGCGCATCGGTGCGCCACCAGGGCGCGAACAGGCCCGAGAACGCCGGCACGATATACACGTCCCCATTGTCCGGCACGCTGGCGGCCAGGGTTTCCACCGCGGCGCTGGACCCGATCAGCCGCAGATTGTCGCGCAGCCACTGCACCAGCGCGCCGGTGACCGCGATCGAGCCTTCCAGCGCATACGCCGCGGGCGCGGTGCCGAACCGATACGCCACCGTCGTGATCAACCCGGCCGACGACGCCACCGGCCGCTCCCCGGCATGCACCAGCAGGAAGCACCCGGTGCCGTATGTCACCTTCGCCTCCCCCGGCGCGAAGCAGCCTTGCCCGACCAGCGCCGCCTGTTGGTCGCCCAGCACGCCGGCGACCGGCACCCCCGCCAGCGCTCCGCGCGCCGGCGCGATCACACCCGAAGATGCCACGATCTCCGGCAGCATCGCGCGCGGAACCCCGAACGCCGCCAGCAGCGCGTCGTCCCATTCCAGCGTTGCGAGGTTCATCAGTTGGGTGCGGCTGGCGTTCGTTACATCCGTGACGTGCCGCCCGGTCAGGCGCCACAACAACCAGGTGTCGATGGTGCCGAATGCCAGCGCCCCGGCCTCGGCGCGGGCACGCGCATCGGGGACGTGGTCCAGCAGCCACCGCAGCTTCAGCGCGCTGAAATAGCTGGCGAGCGGCAGCCCGGTGGCGGCGCGGAATCGATCCGGCCCGCCGTCCCGGGCGTAGGCGGCCACCAGCGCGTCGGTGCGGGTGTCCTGCCATACGATCGCGTTGTGCACCGGCGCGCCGGTGGCCCGATCCCAAACCACGATGGTCTCGCGCTGGTTGGCCAGCCCTATCGCGGCGATGTCGCGCGCGGTCAGACGGGCGGCGGCCAGCGCCTCCGTCATCACCGCTTCGGCGTTGGCCGCGATCTCCAGGGGATCGTGTTCCACCCAGCCGGGCTGCGGGAAGATTTGGCGATGCTCGCGCTGCGCGGCCCCCAGCATGGCGCCGTCGGGCGCGAAGATCAGGCAACGGGTGGAGCTGGTACCCTGATCCAGGGCGACAAGAGCGTGGGGCACGGAGTCTTTCTCCCGCAACGATAAAGCTTGACTTCGAGGAGGGAACTTATCTAGAACGCCTGTAGTTGCCGCTTTGTTCCGGAACGCGGCATACGCGAAAGGTGCCCCCTGCTCATGCTAACCCGCAAGCAGCACGATTTGTTGATCTTCATCGAACGCCGCCTGCACGAAACCGGCGTATCGCCGTCGTTCGAGGAGATGAAGGACGCGCTCGGCCTGCGCTCCAAATCCGGCATCCACCGCCTGATCCTGGCGTTGGAGGAGCGGGGGTTCTTGCGCCGCCACCACCACCGCGCCCGCGCGCTCGACGTGCTGCGCCTGCCGGATGACCGCGTCGCCCGCCCGGCGCCGGAGGGGGCCGAGGACCGGGTGTTCACCCCGAATGTCATCAAGGGCGATTTCTCGGCCAAGCTGGGCGGCGTGCGCGCCAACCATGACTCCCCCGCCGTCCAGGTGCCGCTCTACGGCCGCATCGCCGCCGGCCTGCCGATCGAGGCGCTGCGCGACCCGGTATCCTATTTCGACGTCCCCACCGCTCATCTGCCGCGCGGCGAGCATTACGCGCTGGAGGTAGCGGGCGATTCCATGATCGATGCCGGGATCCTGGATGGCGACACTGTCATCATCCGCAGGGATGACACGGCGGAGAACGGTCAGATCGTGGTAGCCCTGATCGATGAAACCGAGGTCACGCTGAAGCGTCTGCGCCGCCGCGGCAACTCGATCGCGCTGGAGCCGGCCAACCCGCGCCACGAAACCCGCATCTTCCCGGCCGAGCGGGTCAAAGTGCAGGGCCTCCTGGTGATGCTGTTCCGCCAGTACTGACGTCCGGGGCGTTTGACGAAAGCGCGACGCCGCCCATAACCTCTGCCACCAGCCGCTTCGGCGGCGGTCAGGGAGATCACGCCATGGACCCGACGCCGCGGATTGTCACCGCCGAGCAGTCCGAATCGATCCGCCCTTTCGGCATCGACATGCGCGTGCTGTTGGGTGCCGAGGCCACCGGCGGCAGCTTCTCCGCCGTCACCGCCACCCTGGACCCCGGGCAAGGTCCGCCGCCGCACCGGCATCTGGACCGCGACGAGTATTTCTATGTCCTGGACGGCAGCTACCATCTGGAGGTGAACGGGGTCGGCTCCGAGATCGGGACCGGAACGCTGGTCTTCGTCCCCCGGGGTACGGTGCATGCCTTCCACAACACCGGCGACACCCCGGGGCGCCTGCTGGAATGGACCATCCCGGGCGAGAACTCCGGCTATTTCCGCGCCGTCGATGAAATGGAGCGCGGCGGCGGCTTCGATCCCGCCCGCTTCGCCGCGATCAACGCCGCCTTCGCCACCGAATTTCCGGACTGACCGTCCCCGGCTTGCCAGGGCCGCGCCTCCCGGGTTCAGATACGCGGACCAGGAGGAATCGCCATGCTCGACCCCGCGCGCGCCAAACCGCAGCCCACGCCCGAGACCCAGCATTTCTGGGACGGCACCAGGCAGGGCGAGCTGCGCCTGCAACGCTGCGACGCCTGCGCCAAGGTCTATTTCCCGCCGCGCCCGTTCTGCCCCGCCTGCGCGTCGCGCCAGGTCAGCGTGTTCCCCGCCTCCGGCCGCGGCAGTCTTTACAGCTACGTGATCCACCACCGGAAGGTGCCCGGCTTTACGCCGCCCTATGCGATCGCCGTGGTGCAGTTGGACGAAGGCCCCCGCCTGATGAGCAACATCGTCGATTGCCCGCAGACGCCGGAGGCATTGCAGCTAGACATGCCCCTGGAAGTGGTCTTCGAGCCGCTGGATGAGACCGTCACCCTGCCCCTGTTCCGTCCGGCGAAAGGCTGACCGCGATGACCCCGAACACCGTTGCCATCGTCGGTGCGGCCGAAACCACCCGCCTCGGCACCATCCCCGACATGAGCCAGATCCAGCTGCACGCGGATGCGGCGCTGAACGCGATGGAAGATGCCGGGCTGAAGCCGTCCGATATCGACGGCGTGGCGACCGCGGCGGAAACGCCGCCGCAGATCGCGCATTATCTCGGCATCACGCCCACCTGGGTCGATGGCACCTCGGTCGGCGGCTGCTCGTTCATGATCCATGTCCGCCACGCCGCGGCGGCGATCGCCTCCGGCTTGTGCAAGACGGTCCTGATCACGCATGGGGAAAGCGGCAAATCGCGGGTCGGCAACCCGCCGCGGACGGTGCCGCCCTCCTCGCTGGCGGGTCAGTTCGAGCAGCCATTCGGGCCGATGGGGCCGCCGTCGCTGTTTCCGATTCCCGTGCTGCGCTACATGAAAACCTACGGCGTCACCCACGAACAGATCGCAAATGTCGCGGTGGTGCAGCGCGAATGGGCGGGCAAGAACCCGCGCGCCACGTTCCGCGATCCGATCACGATCGAGGACGTGCTGAACTCCCGCATGATCGCCTATCCGTTCCGGCTGCTGCAATGCTGCCTGGTCACCGATGGCGGCGGCGCGCTGATCCTGACATCGGCTGACCGGGCCAAGGATTTTCCCCGCAAGCCGGTCTATATCCTCGGCACCGGCGAGAGCGTGGAAACGCCGATGGTGAGCCAGATGGAGGATTTCACCTCCTCACGCGCGTTCCGCGTCGCCGGTCCCACCGCGTTCCGCGAAGCCGGCATCGCCCACAAGGACGTGGATCACCTGATGATCTACGACGCCTTCGCGCATCTGCCGCTGTACGGTCTGGAAGATCTCGGCTTCGTGCCGCGCGGCGAGGCGGGGCGCTTCATCGCCGATCGCAATACCGCGCCCGGCGGCAAGCTGCCGCTGAACACCAACGGCGGTGGCCTGTCCTACATGCACTCGGGCATGTACGGGATGTATGCCTTGCAGGAGAGCGTGCGGCAGATGCGCGGCATCGCGCCGGCGCAGATCCCGGGCGCGAAAATCTCGGTCTGCCATGGCGTCGGCGGCATGTTCGCCGCCTCCGGCACCATCATCTTCGGCAACGAGAAGCCATGAGGCGCTACAACCCCAGGATCGCCTTGGCGATGATGTTGCGCTGGATCTCGTTCGATCCGCCGTAGATCGAGACCTTGCGCATGTTGAAATAGGACGGACCGGCGGCGGCGGCGTAATCGGCGCCGACGAACGGTTCGTTCTGCGCCTGCTCCGGCGGCTGGTACGGCATCACGTACGGTCCCACCACCTCCATCGTCAACTCGGTCAGCGCCTGCTGGATCACCGAACCCTTCAGCTTGAGGATGGAGGACGCCGGATTTGGCCGGCCCTTCTCGCGCTTGCGTTCGTCCGAGACCACGCGCAACTGCGTCATCTCCAGCGCCTTGAGCTCGATCTCCACCGCCGCCAGCCGCTCGCGGAAGCGCGGGTCGTCGATCAGCGGTGTATCACCCACGCGCTCCAGCGCCGCCAGCTGCTTGAGCCGCGCCACTTTCGCCTTCGACGTGCCGACGCGGGCGATGCCGGTGCGTTCGTTGCCCAGCAGGAACTTGGCGTAGTCCCAGCCCTTGTTCTCCTGCCCCACCAGCTGATCGGCCGGGACTTCGACGTTGTCGAAGAACACCTCGTTCACCTCGCGCCCGCCATCGATGGTGACGATCGGGCGCACGGTGATGCCCGGCGATTTCATGTCGATCAGCAGGAAACTGATCCCCTCCTGCGCCTTGGCGCCCGGATCGGTGCGCACCAGGCAGAAGATCCAATCGGCGTATTGCGCCAGGGTGGTCCAGATCTTCTGTCCGTTGACCAGGTACTTGTCGCCCTTGCGCTCGGCCTTGGTGCGCAACGAAGCCAGATCGGACCCTGATCCGGGTTCCGAGAATCCCTGGCACCAGAAATCATCCGCGTTGGCCGCGCGCGGCAGGAACCGGCGCTTCTGCTCGTCATTGCCGAACTGGGCGATCACCGGCCCCACCATCGAGCAGTTGAATGCGATCGGCGACGGGCAATAGGCAAGCTGCATCTCGTCCTGGTACAGATACACCTGCACCGGGGACCAATCCTGCCCGCCCCAGGCCACCGGCCAGTTCGGCACCGCCCAGCC
>DAHWDR010000103.1:0-2958 GCA_027330745.1 Acetobacteraceae bacterium
CGGCGGCGGGGACAGCGGCGAGCAGGATCACGTCATCCGGGCGCAGATCCGCCCACAGCAGCAGATCGGCGCGCGCGTCCGGACCGGGGCCGGCCAGGGCGCGGAACCGCGCGAGCGCGGCGGCGGGATCGGCGGCGACGGCGGCGACGAGGCCGGCCCAGGACACCGGGCCGGGACGCTGCAACGGACGCAGAGCGCGCAGGAACGCCCAGGCATTGGCGGTGGCGACGCGCTCGGGGTGGGGGAGGGACAGTGGGGCGGACATGTGGGGCAAAAGGGGGGATTGATCGGGGAGGAAGGTGCGGTCTATATGCCGCCTCCCGCTTGGACGGGGCCATAGCTCAGTTGGGAGAGCGCCTGAATGGCATTCAGGAGGTCAGGGGTTCGACTCCCCTTGGCTCCACCATCCTTGTCAAGGGGGGGGTAGCTACCCCTCCGCGCCTGCCCTCCGGAAAGCGTCCGCGTCGTGTCCGCGGACCAGCGCGGGTTATGTCCGCCTCGGGCGGGTAAGCTCCGCGCGCCCTGCCGGGCGCACTTGCCCAGGCTCACCGTAATCTGGTGGTCGGGGGACACAGCCACCCGCTCCGGCCCGCCGATCCGCCCTTAGCCGGCTGCGGGTTCCAGCAAGGCCGCTCCGCTGTTCGCTGCCGAGTTGACGGCGCGACCGACGGGCCAAACCCGAACCACCGCCTCTGGCGCGGGCCGCAGGAGAACCGCAGGATCGCCGGCGGCCTCGCCCAGCAAAGCCGGCCAGTCCTCCGGCTCGACAACGACGGGCATACGGTTGTGGATCGGCGCCAGGGTCGCGTTGGCCGCGGTCACGATGATAGTGAAGGTCTCCAGTACCTCGCTGTCTGGACCGCGCCAGGCTTCCCATAGGGCCGCCAGCGCCATCGGCTGGCCGTCCTGCCGGCCGGCAGCGTAGGGCTGCTTGTCGCCGCGGCCGGGCTGCCACTCATAGAACGCATCGGCCGGGACCAGGCATCGCCGCCGGGCGAAGGCGTCGCGGAACATGGGCGCGGTCGCCACGGTCTCGGCGCGGGCATTGATCGGGCGCAGGCTAGCCTTCCTGTCCTTTGCCCAACGCGGCAGGATGCCCCAGCGCAGCACGTCCGTGTGGCGCTGCCCGCTTTCGGATGCACGCGCACCACCAGCGCGGCTTGCGTCGACGCCACGTTCCAGGATGGCGCGAGGTTCGGGATCAGGTTGACGGTCCGGAACAGCCGGGCAATCGCCGCGGTGGGGAGGTATGAGGCGTAGCGTCCGCACATCGGGACCAGCCTACGCCCCGGCGCGCAGAGGGCACAAACCCGTGCCGGCCGCCGTGAGCACCGTGGCGCGGGCAGAATTGCCATCACCGCGTCATCGCGGCGCAAGGCCCACGTGACCGGCGCGCGGCGTTCGCGGCCGGTTCTCATCGCCGATCTGGCGAATGGTGCCGATCCGGCGCCGGAGCGCGGCCAGAAATTGTAAGCGCTTTGCCAGTCGAGTCATGGGACGAGAGATCATGGCAATCGAATCGCACATGCCGCTTGCTCGGGGGGGGCCAGGCCAGCCCTCCGCCACGCAGCGGCCTCGTGGCGCGTCGCCGTCCCGGTCGCCCGGATAAGGTCAGCCCCGAACTGGTCCCGCTCCTGCGCTTCCCGCCCCAGCGCGACAGGAAGACGCCGCGATTGGAAGGGTACACACGGAGATAGGCCGGATTCCGAACGGGCGCTCAGCGAGCACCGGCCTTCGGCACTACCTGGGCCCTGGTCATCGGCCATCCCGGCTCCCGGTTCCGCACCCGGGTTCCGTCCGGCACAAGGTTCCTACCTACACGTGCACGCCGGCCGGAACATGGAACCCCGGCATGAGCACCTGGATCAGCAACAGAATCAGAAAAATGATGATCAAAACACGCAGTATACCGCCAAAAACGCGCAGGGAGGCGATGATGAACAGAACGGCGACGGCGACCAGAACGACCGCCTGGACCTGGGCGCCCACCCCGGCGCGGGACATGAGGCTGCGCAAGAACGCGTCGATCAGGCCGATCGCGGCCATGACCACGCTGACCAGGCGCAGAATAAGGGACAGAACAAAATTCATGGCGTGCGTCATGGCCTGAGCTTAGCGCGTTGGGGGGCGTCCGCGTGCCAATTGTGTCACACGTCACCTGATCGTGTGGACGGCGCGCCATCCCGCGCCGGCGGCGTGCCGGTCGGCAAAGCTACGGCCAGGCCAGCGGGCGGGTCCCATTCCACGCCCTTCGCCACCCGGGCGGGGGCGCCGGCGGGACAGGCCCGGCGCCAGCCCCCCGCCGAGGCCACGAACACGGCCGGGTTTCGGCGCCGGACCACTGCCTGACGCGGCATTGGACTCCTGCCCTTACCCGTGAGTATCCTCGCTCCCGACCAACCCGGGGGAAGCGCGCGCATGACCGACGTGGCCTGGACCAGCACCACCCACCGCATCGCCGGCACGGCGCTGCATCTCAGCCGCGCCGGCGCCGGCCCCGCTGTGCTGGTGCTGCATCACGACATCGGCACGCCCGACCGCCTGCCGTTCTACGATGCGCTGGCAGCCCGTTACGACGTGCTGGTCCCGCATCTGCCCGGCTGGGGCCGGTCGGAACGACCCGCCTGGATGCGCCACCCGCGCGACGTCGCAGCGATCGCGCAATGGCTGCTGGCCGAACTCGGCGTGGCCAACGTCGCGCTGCTGGGTCTTGGGTTCGGCGGCTGGATCGCGGCCGAGATGGCGGCGCTGGCCCCGCGCGATTTCCGTGCGCTCGCGCTGGTGGGCGCGATGGGGATCAAGCCGCCGGAGGGCGACATCCTGGACCAGGCGATCGTCAGCTACCTGGCCTATCCGCAGGCCGGGTTCCACAACCAGGACGCGTTCCACGCGGTGTACGGCGACGTCTCCACCGACCAGCTGGAAGCCTGGGACATCGCCCGCGAGATGTGTTTCCGC
>DAHWDR010000113.1:0-6909 GCA_027330745.1 Acetobacteraceae bacterium
CGCCCTTGTTGTCGGGCTGGCGTTCCAGCGTCATGTCGAAATCGATCGCCGACATGATGCCGTCGCCGAACTCCTCCTGGATCAGCTCCTTCCAGGTCGTGCCGTAGACCTGCAAGAGTTCGTAGAACCGATAGATCAGCGGGTCGGTCGGCGGCATCGCCGGCAGGCTGCCGCGGTACGGCGCCTCGGTCAGCAGCCGCGCCTCGGCTTCCGAGAGACCGAACAGGGCGGCGGCGCGGCGGGCCGGCACGGCGGGCAGACGCATCTGCCCCAGGATCGCCGCCGTGATCAGGATCGGCGAGACGCCGCCGATCGCGTCATGGATATGCGCCCAGCTCCAGCCCTGGGCGCGCTTGATGTCGAGCAGGCGTTCGGTCAGATCGGCCCGGGTCATGGCGGTCTCCTGTCCTTGCTGGGTCGCGGAATCATGCATGAACCCTGCCACAGACCGGCATGGCGCGCCCCAGGCTCCGGCGTATAAACCGCCCGCCCGCCATCCTTCCTTTCATCCCCCGGCCGGAGTCCCTTGCCGATGCCCTCCCCACGCCGCCGCGTGCTCTGGACGTTTCCGCTTGCCCTGGCGCTATGCGGCGCGACGCCGGCCCTGGCGGCGCTGCCCCCGCTGCCGCCCGTCGCACCCGCTGCCGCGCCCGTCCTGGCCCCGCTCGCGCGGCCCGATATGCCCCCGCCGCCCGAACTCGCCAGCCAGGCCGCCTATGTGTTGATGGACGCCGACACCGGCGCGATCCTGGCCGAAAAGGCGCCAACGCTGCGTTGGCCGCCCGCCAGTCTCGCGAAACTGATGGCCGCCTACCTGACCTACCAATCGATCGCACATGGCACGTTGAAGCTCGATCAGTCGATCACAGTCAGCACCACCGCTTGGCGCACCGGCGGATCACGCATGTTCATATCGCCAAGCCAGCCGGTGACGGTGAACCAGTTGCTGCACGGGATGCTGATCGATTCGGGGAACGACGCGACCGTGGCACTGGCCCAGGCGGTGGCGGGCACGCAGGGTTCTTTCGTGCGGATGATGAACGCCGCGGCGGGCAAGCTCGGCCTGTCCGGCACGGAATACACCAACCCCACCGGCCTGCCGGACCCGGGCATGTTCACCACCGCGGCCGACGTGGCCACGCTGTCGCGCGCGCTGCTGAACGCCGATCCGCAGATTCTGCATATCACCGCGCACAAGCACTACCTGTTCGACAAGATCCGCCAGCGCAGCTGGAACCCGGTGCTGTTCCACGATCCCTCGGTCGATGGGCTGAAGACCGGGCGCACCAACGCGGCCGGACATTGCATCGATGCGACCGCGCTCCGCGGCGGACGCCGGCTGATCGCGGTGGTTCTCGGCGGCCCCAGCTGGACCGTCAGCACCAAGGCGATCGAGGCTCTGCTGGACTACGGCTACCAATTCTATACCAACCGGCAGGTGATCGCCGCCGGACACAAGCTGGGCACGCTGACCGACCCACGCACCCAGCCGACCGTGATCCCGGTGGCGGCGGCGCGGGACGTGACCGTCACCCTGGCGGCGACGGCGGCGCAGCACCTCACCACCGTCCTGGCAGTCGCGCCCCCCGCTACCGGCGGGATCGCGCGCGGCGCGGTGGTGGGCCAGGTGACGATCAGCGCCGGCGGCACCCCGGTGGCGCATAGCCCCGTGGTGGCGCTGGAAGCGGCACCGCCGGCGGGGTTCCTGACGCTGCTGCTACGCCGCGTGCGGGCGATGCTGTGAGACCGACCGAGGCGGTCACCGTCGCAGCGCGGCGCCGGCCTCGGTGCTAGCGAACCAGTCCAGGATTTCGGCGCCGGTCCAGCACAGCACATCGGGGAAGCCGCGGACGTAGTCGAAGATCGCCTCCAGCTGGGCGATGCGGTGCGGCTGGCCCGAGATATAGGGATGGATCGCCAACGAGACGATCTTGGCGCGGGTGGCGCCCTCGGCGTACAGGCGGTCGAACTGCGCGCGGAACCGGTCGAACAGATAACGGCCTTCGTGGTGTTGCACGATCATCATCGGGATGTCGTTCAATTCCACCGTGTAGGGTAGCGTCGCCAGCTTGCCGTGCGCGGTGTGGATCACGGTGGGTTCGTCATCGTACACCCAGTCGCCGATGTAGCGCACGCCGGCGGCGGCCAGCAGGTCCGGCGTGTCGAAGGTCTGGGTCAGGCCGGGGCCGAGCCAGCCGGGCGGACGGTAGCCCCAGAAACGCTCAAGCGTGTCCAGCGAACGGGCGATCATCGCCGCCTGGTCCTCGATCTTGTGGATCGGACCCTGCTCCCAGCTATGACCCATCGGCTCCCAGGCCAGGGCGCGCGCTTCCTCGGCCACGCGGGTGTAGTCTTCCACCACGCGGGCGTTGATCGACAGAGTGGGGGTGATGTTGTGGCGGCGGAACAGGTCGAAGAAACGCCAGACGCCGACCCGCATCCCGTATTCATGCCAGGACCAGTTGGGCACGTCCGGCAGCAGCGGCTGATGGGTGGGGGCCGGCAGGACCTGGCGCGCCATGGGGCGGTGGATGTCCCAGACCTCCAGATTGACGATCGGCCAGAACACCACGCGCGCCTGCCCGGGCAGACGTAAAGGCGGTCGATCGACGATCGCGGAGAACGGGATGCGTTCACGCGGGAGCATCGGGTCTGGCATCGGCGTCCTCCGCTTTCTTGAGCGCCAGGATGGCGGTGGCGGCGCGACCGGGTCAATTCCCCCGCTGGTCCCCCGCAAGTCCCCCCGCTGGCGCCCCGCCCTGCGCGCGCTAGACTGCCCGCCGTAGCTGCCGCGGGAGGGCCAAAGCCGATGTTCACCATCCATCCGAGTGGGGGAACCCTCGGCGCCACGGTTGCCGGTATGGATGCATCCCGACCGCTGGACCCAGGCGATTTCGCGCGTCTGCTGGTGGCGCTCGGCCGGCATGGCGTGCTGCGCCTGCCCGACCAGGACCTGGACGACGCGGCCTTACGTGCGTTCTCGGAACGCTTCGGCGCGCTGCAAGGCTCGGTGACCAAGGAAGCCACCGCGGGACGCGCAGTACCGGAAGTCGGCGTGCTGTCCAACATCGTGGCGGACGGGCGCTATATCGGCTTCCCCGACGCCGGGCAGGACTGGCACACCGACATGTCGTATCGCGACGTGATGGGCTTCGTGAATGTGCTGTATGGCGTGGTGATCCCACGCCGCGACGGCCAGGCACTGGGCGGGACGGAATTCGCCAACATGCACGCCGCGTATGAGGCCCTGCCGGAGGCCCTGCGCACGCGCCTGGCGGACGCCACCGTGACCCATGATTTCAACCAGTACTGGGAAAACGCCCGCAGCCACGGCGCCGACCGACCCGCCCTGACCGCGGAGCAGCGGCGCGCCCGCCCGCCGGTGGTCCACCCCCTGTTCCTGACCCATCCGATCACCGGGCGGAAGGTGCTGTATTGCAACCCCGGCTACGCCGCGCGCATCAACGAACTGCCGCCGGCGGAAAGCGACGAAACGCTCGCATTCCTGTTCGCCCACCAGCTGCTTCCCGCATTCCGCTGGACCCATCGCTGGAACGAACGCGACTTGCTGGTCTGGGACCATCTGGGCACGATCCACCGCGCCATCGCCGATTACACGCGCGACCAGCCGCGCCTGATCCGCCGCTGCCAGGTGATGGCGACCAAGGTGTTCACGCCCGAGTTTCTCGCCCCCATCCACGCCGCGCAAGCGGCGATGTAACCCCACGCCGCATCGCGGCGATAACCCCCACGCCGCATCGCGGCGATGTCAGGACCCCCCCATGGCCCGCGTTCCGTCCCTGCACCCGGCCGATGTCGCGCCCGAGCACCGAGGGCTGCTCGCGCGCCCCATCGCGCTGAACCTTGCGCTGGTGAACTCCCCTGGCGCATTGCGCGCGTTCGGCGGGCTCGGGCATTACATTCGCCACGGCAGCACGCTGGACGCGCGGCTGCGCGAACTGGCGATCTTGCAGGTGGGGTATCTGGCGCGGGCGCCCTACGAATGGTCGCACCACATCAAGATCGGCCATGAATTCGGCGTGACCGACGCCGATATCCAGGGCCTGATCGCCGAGACCGAAGGCCGGCCGTCATCGCTGGACAGCCTGACGCGGACCGTGCTGCGCGCCGCGCGCGAGATCACCGCCAACGGCGCCGTGACCGATGCCAGCTGGGCCGAACTGGCGAAGGCGCTCGACAATGCCCATCTGGTGGACCTGATCGTCACTATCGGCTTCTACTGTGGGGTGGTGCGCGTGCTGGCCAGCCTGCAGATCGCGGTCGAGGACGAGTACCTGCCGTATCTGCGCCAGTTCCCCCTGCCGGAGTAAGCATGAATTTCCGCTCGCTCTATCGCCACGGCTTCGCCCGGGTGGCCGCCTGCACGGTACGGGCGGCGCTGGCCGACCCCGCCGCCAACGCATGCGCGATCCTGCACGCCGCGCGCGCCTGCCACGACCAGGGGGCCGCGGTCGCGGTGTTTCCGGAACTGGCGCTCTCCGCCTATGCCCTGGACGATCTGCGCCTGGCCGATACGCTGCTGGACGCGGTGGAAGCCGCAGCGGCGGAGATCATCGCCGCGTCCCGCGCGCTGCTGCCGCTGCTACTGGTGGGTGCACCGCTGCGCCATCAGGGGCGGGTCTATAACGCCGCGCTGGCGATCCATCGCGGCCGGTTGCTGGGGATCGTGCCCAAAACCTACCTGCCGAACTACCGCGAGTTCTACGAACCGCGCCAGTTCGCCTCGGGCGACGGCTGGGCGGGGGCGGCCACCGTTTTCGCAGGCGCATCCGTTCCGTTCGGTACCGATCTGCTGTTCGCCTGCGCCGACGTCCCGGATCTGATCGTGCACGCCGAGATCTGCGAGGATGTCTGGATCCCTGTCCCACCGAGCGCGCTGGGCGCGCTTGCCGGCGCCACCGTGCTTGCCAATCTGTCGGGCAGCCCGATCACCATCGGCAAGGCCGATATGCGCCGGTTGTTGTGCCAGTCGCAATCAGCGCGCTGTCTGGCGGCCTATCTGTACGCCGCCGCGGGCGCCGGCGAATCCACCACCGACGTCGCCTGGGACGGCCAGGCCAGCATCTTCGAGAACGGCACCGTCCTGACCGAGACGGAACGCTTCCCGGACGGCGAACGCATCGCCGTGGCGGATGTGGATCTGGACCTGTTGCGCCAGGAACGGATGCGCCAGGGCACGTTCGACGACGCCCGGCGCGTCCATGCCGCCGCCACTGGCGGATTCCGCCGCATCGCCTTCACCCTGGCGCCGCCTACGGCGGACCTGGGCCTGCGGCGCGCTGTGGAGCGCTTCCCCTTCGTCCCCGCCGATGCCGCCAGGCTGGAGCAGGATTGCTACGAAGCCTACAATATCCAGGTGGCCGGGCTCGCACAGCGCCTGGCGGCCGCGCGTATCCGCCGCGCCGTGATCGGCGTCTCCGGTGGCCTCGATTCCACTCAGGCACTACTGGTCACCGCGCGCGCCTTCGATCGGCTGGGCCGCGACCGCGCCGACATCCTTGCCTACACCTTGCCCGGCTTCGCTACCGGTGAGACCACCAAGGCGAACGCGATCGCGCTGATGCAGGACCTGGGCGTCACCTGGCGCGAGCTGGATATCCGCCCAGCGGCGCGGCTGATGCTGGCCGATCTGGGGCACCCGTTCGCCGACGGCGCGCCCACCTACGATATCACCTTCGAGAACGTGCAGGCGGGCTTGCGCACCGACTATCTGTTCCGGTTAGCAAACTACCACGATGGCATCGTGATCGGGACCGGGGATCTATCCGAGCTGGCACTGGGCTGGTGCACCTATGGCGTCGGCGATCACATGTCGCATTACAACGTGAATGCGGGCGTGCCGAAAACCTTGATCCAACACCTGATCCGCTGGGTGATCGCGTCCGCGCAGTTCGCCCCCGGCGTAGGTACGACATTGGAAGCAATCCTGGGGACCGAGATCTCCCCGGAACTGATCCCCGGCGCCACCCCGCAAAGCACCGAGGCCACCATCGGTCCCTACGCATTGCAGGATTTCACCCTATTCTACACGCTACGCCACGGATTCCGCCCATCGAAAATCGCGTTCCTGGCGCTTTTGGCGTGGGAGGATGCCGCGCGCGGCGCCTGGCCGCCGGGGTTCCCGCCCGATCGCCGCCCGGAATACGACCTGGCCACGATCCGCCGCTGGATGCGGGTGTTCCTGCACCGGTTCTTCACGACCAGCCAGTTCAAGCGCTCCGCGGTGCCGAACGGACCGAAGGTGACCGCCGGCGGGTCCCTGTCCCCGCGTGGCGACTGGCGCGCGCCATCGGATGCCACCGCGGCGGCGTGGCTGGCCGAGCTGGAGGCGAATGTTCCGGAGACGTAGCGGGGACGGCGTCAATCGTCCCGCGCGCCGATGGTGCGCGCCTTGAACCCTTCGGGCACCGCAGCGCCGACATCGGTGAAGGCCCGCTTCACCGCCTCCACCGTGCCCCCGAAGATGTGCTTGCGGCCCTCACGTGCCCAGGCCGCCGACCCAGTCACGGTGTCCAGCGACCCCTGGAACTGCGGCATCACGTAGCGCGCGAACAGCTCGTAGCTGCGCAGCGTCTGCTCGCGATTCGCCCATTCATGCGCCCGGAACAGGATGCCGCCGAAGCCGCCCTGGCTATATTCCAGCAGCCGGCGGATCCCCTTTGCCACAGTATCGGGCGATCCGACCAAAGTGGTGCCCATCTTCACACCCTCGCGCAACGGATCGTCGGCGCGGCCCGGTGGGCGGCCCAGCGTGTCCTCGAAATACGTCACCGTCTCCACCCGCTCCCCGGCCGAGACCTCGCGCAGCGCCCGTTCGTCGTCCTCGGCCACATGCGCGTTCACCACCACGCGCCATTTCTTGCGGCTGACGGTCTTGCCGGCCTTGGC
>DAHWDR010000140.1:0-2361 GCA_027330745.1 Acetobacteraceae bacterium
TAGCTGCGCATGGTCTGCTCCCGCGTGGCCCATTCATGGGCGCGGAACAGGATGCCGCCGAAGCCACCCTGGCTGTAGTCCAGCAACCGCTGGATGCCCTTCGCCACGGTTTCCGGCGACCCGACCAGCGTGGTGCCCATCTTGACGCCATCGCTCAACGGATCGTCCGACCTGCCCGGCGGCCGGCCCAGCGTGTCTTCGAAGTAAGTAATGGTTTCGTTGCGCTCGCCCTTGCGGACCTCGTGCAGCGCCTGCTCGTCGTCCTCGGCGATGTGGGCGTTGACCACGACGCGCCACTTCTTGCGGCTAACGGTTTTGCCGTGCCTGGCGGCGGTTTCCTCGGCGATCTTCCATTGCGTTGCCAGCGCCTCCGGTCCGCCCGGCAACCCGGCGCCGATCGACAGCACGCCCGTTCCATGCGTGCCGGCGGCGATCATCCCGAACGGAGTAATAGTGCTGGCAACCGCGATTTCGAAATGCGGGTCGCTGTACGGGGCCAGATGCAGGCGGGCGTCGTTCATCTCGAACCAGTCGGTCTTGATGGTGACCCTGCCGTCCATTTCCAGCAGCTTCATGATCGCGTCCATGGACTGCAACATGCGCGGTCGTTGCGTGGATGGCTCGATCCCCAGCATGTAAGCGTCAGACGTCAACGCGCCCGGCCCACAGCCCAGCATCGCCCGCCCGCGGGTCATGTGATCGAGCTGCACGAAGCGCTGCGCCACCAGGAACGGATGATGGTACGGCAGGCTGGTAACGCCGGAGCCGAGCTTGATGTGCTTCGTGCGTTCCGCCGCGGCGGCGATGATAAGCTCGGGCGAGGCGATCAGCTCCCAGCCGGCGGAATGATGCTCGCCGATCCAGGCCTCGTCGTAGCCCAGCGCGTCCAGCCATTCGATCAGCTCGACATCACGCCCGATCGCCAGCGTGGGGTTCTCTCCCACCCGGTGGAACGGGGCGAGGAAGATGCCGAAGGTCAAACCGCGATGGGCCATGCGCGCGCTCCTGGAGGGTCGGCGCTTCCCTAATCCACTACCGTTCGGTAGCCAAGCGCGCGCGGACATGGCAGGGTAAGCGTGCGCGCAGGGTCGGATGCACGGAGGGGGAAACGATGCGGCTTCACGGCAAGGTGGCGATCATCAGCGGCGCGGCGTCCGGCATGGGGGCGGCGACGGCGCGGCGTTTCGGCGCCGAGGGCGCGAAAGTGGTCGTGGCCGATCTGCTGGACGCGGACGGCGAAGCGGTGGTCGCCGCCATCCGCGCCGCCGGCGGGGAGGCGCGCTACGTCCATCTGGACGTGACCCAGGAAGCAAGCTGGCGCGAGGCCGTGGCGGCCACGGTTGCCGCCTATGGACGGCTGGATATCGGCGTGAACAATGCCGGCATCAGCGGCAGCAAGGTCACCGACACGATGGAGACCGAGGCCTGGAACCGGCTGATGGGCGTGAACGCGACCGGCGTGTTCCTGGGCATGAAGTTCGAGATCCCGGAGATGCAAAAGGCCGGCGGCGGCGCGATCGTCAATCTGTCGTCCATTTCCGGCAATACCGGACAGAACCAGATCCATTTCGGGTATAACGCGTCCAAGGGCGCGGTGCGGATCATGACCAAATCCGCCGCGGTGCAGTTCGGCAAGGATGGCATCCGGGTCAATTCGGTGCATCCCGGGCTGATGCCGCCGATGCGTACCTCCGGCGCCACGGCGGACCCCGTGGTGCGGGCGAAGATGCTGAAGCGCGTGCCGCTGGGCCGCACCGGGGAGGTGGACGAGGTGGCGAACGCGATCCTGTTTCTGGCGTCGGACGAAGCGAGCTACGTCACGGGCGCAGAGCTTTACGTCGATGGCGGGTATCTGGCCGGATGAGCCTGACCGCGTGGATCGGCTTCACCCTGGCCTACACGGCGATGGCGATGGCGCCGGGTCCGGTGGTTCTGCTGGTGATGTCGTACGCGCTGGGCCATGGGCGGCGGGCGGCATGGGCGGTGGTCGCCGCCACCAGCCTGGGCGATGCCACCTGCCTTGCCGTCGCCACCCTGGGCCTGGGCGCGCTGCTGGCGGCCTCGGCGACCGCGTTCACGGTGCTGCGCATCGCCGGGGCGGCGTATCTGGTGCTGTTGGGGCTGCGGCTGTGGCGCACACCGGCCGGGCCGGCGGCGGAGGCAGCCGCGGTGCCGCGCGGATCGCGCGCGCGCATTTTCGCCCACGCCTATCTGACCGCTACCCTGAACCCGAAGGCGATCCTGTTCTTCATGGTGTTCGTGCCGCAATTCGTGAACCCGGCCGCTCGGCTGGCCCCGCAGCTTGCCGCGATGATCGCCGGCGTGCTGGGGTGCGGCGCGGCGGTCGATGGCGGCTACACG
>DAHWDR010000150.1:0-5510 GCA_027330745.1 Acetobacteraceae bacterium
CTGCTGATCGCCGCCAGGAGTGCCGAAGGACATCCACGCCCGCCCGTCGCGCAGCGCCATGCTGGGCGACAAAGTGGTGCGGGGCCGTGCCCCGGGATGCAGGCTGGCCGCCAGCCCCGGTTGCAGCCAGAACATCTGCCCGCGCGTGCCCAGCGGGAACCCGAGCTCCGGGATCACCGGCGAGGATTGCAGCCAGCCACCGGACGGCGTCGCGCTGACCATGTTCCCCCACCGGTCAATCACGTCGATATGGCAGGTATCGGCCCCGATCACCCCAAGCCGCGCGACGGTGGGCTCGCCGGCACCGGGGGCGCGCGTCAGGCGTTCGGTGCGCGCGGCGGCGGCGGCGAAGTCATGGACGGGCGTGCGGCCGTTCACCGTGCCGGGTTGCAAGGTCATTGATGCCGTAGTGCCGACTTGCCGGCGGCGCGCGTCGTTATAGCTGTCCGACAGCAGGGCCGCGATCGGCACGTCGGTGAAGCGTGGCTCGCCATACCAGCCCTCGCGGTCGGCATAGGCGAGCTTGGCGCATTCCACGACGGTATGGACGAAGTCGGCTCCGGTGGGGTCCATCGCGCCGATATCGAAGCCGCGCAGCAGAGCAAGCTGTTGCAGCAGCACCGGACCCTGGCTCCAGACGCCGCATTTCAGCACCGAGTGGCCGTGGTAGTCGTAGCTCAGCGGGGCCTCGATTCCGGCTTCCCAGCCTGCCATGTCGGCCCCGGTCAGCAGGCCGCGATGACGGCGCCCGGTGACGTCCAGGACTTCGGTGTCGCGGCAGAAGCGATCCACCGCCTCGGCGACATGGCCTCGGTAGAAGCAGCGCCGTGCGGCGTCGATGCGGGTTTCGCGGGTCGCGCCGATGGATTCGGCCAGCACCCGGCGCCAGGTGGCGGCCAGCGCGGGGCGTGCGAACAGGCTGCCCGGCGCGGGGACCTTGCCGCCGGGGAGGAAGACGGCGGCCGAGGTGGGCCATTCCTCCTCGAACAGCGGGCGCACGCCTTCGATCGTGGCGCTGATGCGGGGCACGATCGGGATGCCGTGCTCGGCGTAGCCGATGGCATAGGCCAGCACCTCCGCCGGTTCCCAGGTTCCCCAGTCGCGCAGCAGGCGCATCCAGGCATCGAACGCGCCGGGGACCACGGCGGGAAGCAGCCCGGTGGCGGGGATCAGGTCGAGGCCGAGGGACTCGAAATGGGTGATCGAGGCCGCCGCCGGGGCCGTCCCCTGGCCGCAGATCACGTGCTGGGTGCCGGCCCGAGCGTCATGCAGCAGGATCGGCGCATCGCCTCCGGGGCCGTTCAGATGCGGCTCGGCGAGATGCAGCGTGAAGGCCGCCGCGACGGCGGCGTCGGCCGCGTTGCCGCCGCGCTCCAGGACCGACTGGCCGACGGCGCTGGCGATCCAGTGCGTGGTGGCGACCATGCCGAAGGTGCCGGCAAGCTCGGGGCGGGTGGTGAACATGGGCGGCTCCTGCGGGCGGGGGGCTGTCTTCGACCCGCCGGCGAAAGCAGCGCGTTTCGGTCAGCGCCGCGTCCCCGTCATGGTCGAGGTTGATCTGGCCATATAGGGTCGCACCACCTGCTGGCAGGTTCAATGGCGGGTAGCAGGCGACTGGGACGGGACGTGGGCGATCCCCCGCAACCCGATTTTCGTAAACTTCATGCAAGTCCCCGTGTCCGCGACCGTATATCCCGTCCATGCCCGATCAACACCCGCACGCACTTTCCCAACCCTGGCCCGAGACTGTGCCGCCGGATCTTGATCCGGCTGATTGGGCAGGGTTTCGCGGCTCGGCCCATCGCGCGCTGGACTTGATGCTGGATCACCTGGCCACCCTGCGCGACCAACCCGTCTGGCGTCCCACCCCGGCGCCGGTCCGCGCCGCGTTGCGCGCGCCCCTGGCCGACGCGGGCGACGGGATCGATGCCGTCCTCGATCAGTTCGACCGCCTGATCCGCCCCTACGCCACCGGCAATCTCCACCCACGCTTCATGGGGTGGGTGCATGGCGCCGGCACGCCGGCGGGAATGGTGGCGGAGATGCTGGCGGCCGGCCTCAACGCCAATCTGGGCGGGCGCGACCACGCGCCGATCCTGGTGGAGCGCCAAGTGATCGGCTGGATGGCCGCGTTGTTCGGCCTGCCGGAGACGACCGGCGGTCTGCTGGTCACCGGCACATCGATCGCCAATCTGATCGGGGTGCTGATCGCACGGACCGCCGCGCTGGGGACGAAGGTGCGATCCGCCGGCGTGGGCCCGGCGCGTCTCACCGCCTACACCTCCGCTGCCGCCCATGGCTGCATCCCCCGCGCCATGGACATGGCGGGGCTGGGGACGGACGCGCTGCGGTTGATCCCGGCCGATGCCGAAGGGCGCATATCCCTTCCTGCCCTGACCCGCGCGATCGCCGCCGACCGCGCCGCCGGGCATCAGCCGTTCCTGCTGGTCGGCACCGCCGGCACCGTGGATATCGGCGCGATCGATGATCTGACCGCGCTGGCCGCGCTCGCCTGGCGCGAGCGGCTGTGGTTTCATATCGACGGTGCCTTCGGCGCGCTGGCCGCCTTCGCCCCCGCGCTGCGGCCGCTTCTGGTCGGCATCGAACAGGCCGACAGCCTGGCGTTCGATTTCCACAAATGGGGGCAGGTGCCATACGACGCCGGCTGCATCCTGGTGCGCGACCCGTGCCTGGCCGAGGCCGCGTTCGCCGCCCCTGCCGCCTATCTGCGCCACGAGACGCGCGGGCTTGCCGGCGGCGCGCCCTGGCCGTGCGATTTCGGCCCCGATCTGTCGCGCGGGTTCCGTGCACTGAAGGTTTGGGTCACCTTGAAAACCCATGGCGCGGCGGCGCTCGGCGCGGCGATCGCGCGAAATTGCGCGCTGGCCCAGGTGCTTGCCGCGCGCGTGGACGCGGAGCCGGAGCTGGAGCGCCTGGCGCCGGTGGCGTTGAACATCGTCTGTTTTCGCTACCGGTTCACGGCGGATGCGGACGTCCGCAACGCGGCGCTGGTGGCCGATCTGCAGGAGTCGGGGATTGCCGCGCCTTCCACCACGGTCCTGGACGGACGGCTGGCGATCCGTGCCGCGCTGGTGAACCATCGCACGCGCGCGGAGGACATCGCGATCCTGGTGGATGCGGTCCTGGCGCTGGGCCGCCGCTCAGAGCGGGGACATCGTGCGCATTTATGAAGGGACGCCCTTAGCCACGAGTTCTCAGCCGCGTCCGGGTAGCGCTGACAGCGCCACGCCGCCCAGGACCAACGCGGTGCCGGCCAGGAAACGCGCGCCGATCGGGTCCCCGAACAGCAGCGCGGAGGCCGCGATCCCTACCAGCGGTTGGCCGTATTGCGTCGCCCCCGCAATGCGCGCGGGCACCCGCCCCAGGGCGCGCAACCAGATCACGATCCCCAGAACGGTCACCAGCAGGCCCAGATACAGCACCACGCCAACCGCAAGCGCGGTCAGATGCACCGCGCCCGGCGCGACAGTCAGGGCGGCCACCGGCACCAGACCGGCGGCGGCGGCAAGCGTGCTCCAGGCCGCCGTTTCCAGCACGCCTTCGCGCGCGGCGAGTTCGGCGCCGAACACGTAATAGCCGGCGATGCAGAAACTGGAGAATCCCACCAGCGCCTCCCCGCCCAACGCCCGCGGCGTGACGGCGCCACCGCCCTGCCACACCGCCAGCGCGATCCCACTGAGGGCCAGTGCGAACCCAGCGAAATGGGTCGGGCGCAGAGGCTGGTGCAGCCGCAGCGCCGCGAGCAGAATCGTCAGCACGGGGATCACCGCGGTGATCATGGTCGCTACCGAGGCCGGGCAGCGCCGCACCCCTTCCATCTGCGCATATTGGCCCAGATCCACCCCGAACACGCCCAGCGCGACCATCAGCAACAGCGCCCGCGGGCCCGGCCGCCGCCGGCCGCGCAGGATCAGCACGAAGGCGGGCGCGGCGATCAGATAGCGCAACGTCACCAGCGCGGCGGCGGGCATGTCCGCCAACCCGAGCTTCATCGCGGGGATCGACAGGCCCCAGATGACGGTGAGCAGCACGAGTGCTGCGAGCGGCCGGTTCACGGCAATCCGCCGGGGCGGCCAGGGGGGCTGCCGGGGGGGCTGCCGGGGGCCGCGCGCCGCAGCAGCGCCGCCGTCTGCGCGGGCGAGGGCGCGGAGCGATCCAACCGATACAGCATCACGGTCCCGCGCGGCTCCTGCGCGCGGTAAACGAGGCGTGCACCAACATCGTGGCCCGTGAGCACGTGCAGAAGTTCACGGTCGTGGCGCATCTTCGGCCGACCGCTGGGCCGCGCCATTACCAGCCACCCGATCCCGCTTCCGCGCAGCCAGGCGGCGAGCGCAGCGGCATGGGTGAAGCGTGCGCGATAGGCCGATCCCATGAAATTGGTCTCAGCCAGAAGCTGCGAGCCGCGCAGCACGTAGTAGCGCTGCGTCGGATCGTGAACGGCAAAGGCGGCGATCAGCGCACCCTCGGCGTGATCGTTGCCGGCCGCGAGAACCAACCGGTTGGCGCCCCTGGCCGCCTCGATCTGCTGCACGACGGCGTCCATCCCGTATGGTGTCACATGCGGCGTCCGCCATAGCAGGGCCGCGTCGGCCACGAGCAGCACGCCGACCGCCAGTCCCGCTGGGGCGTGCCGACGCAGCGCCGGGGCGGCCTGCCACAGTGCCGCAAGCCCGGCTGCGCCCAGAATCATGCCTGCCGGGACCAGTGGAATCAGGTAACGCCCCGTCAAATCCGCTGGCGCCAGCATCTGAAACATCAGCAGCGCGAGCACCAGCGCCCCACAGGCGGCCATGGCCTGATCGCGCAACCCGCGCCAGATCGCCACCAGCCCGGCCAGCAGGCCGATCAGCCCGAATGGGCCCAGACAGGTCAGCAGCGCCCGCAGATAGAACGGGATCGCCGGCCGGGTGTAATCCCAGCCCCAATGATAGACGAAGCCGCCGGCCGCCAGGCGATAGGTCAGGACGTACCATGGCCCGGTCGCCAGCCCGACCAGCGCGGCGGCGACCCAGGCGCGCCGGTCGCGCAGCGCGCCGAGATCGCGGGTCAGGAGCGCATGGAACGGCGGCAGCAAGGCCAGCGCGATGCCGTTTCCCTTGGTCAGGATCGCCCCCGATGCCATGGCCGCGAACAGTATTGCGCGGCCCAGGCCGGGCTTGCGGGCGAACCCGGCCCAGGCCAGGGCGCTTGCGGTCATCCACAGCGCCAGCGCGGTATCGACCAGCACCAGATCGACCGAGAACAACAGCAGCGGGGATGCGAGCACCGCTGCTCCGGCGGCAACCCCCGCGCACCACCCCAGCCGGCGCCGCACCAGCCAGGCTGCCCAGCCGCAGGCACCTCCCGCGACCAGCGCCTGCACCGCCATCGCGGTGCCCACCGACCGGCCGCCGATCGCGAAGGCCAGGGCCTGGAACGGGTAGAACAGCGGCGGCCAGTGCCCGATCGCGACCCGCGGCCAGTGCTGATAATAGGCCCGCGCGAAC